>DHMZ01000102.1:4158-36831 GCA_002406055.1 Spirochaetales bacterium UBA4629 | reverse complement strand
AAAATACCTACTCTCCTTTCTATTTCCATACTTAACAATGGGAAAGCAAACAATTTATAGAAAAGCAAAGTATTTACTTGAGAACGAATACAAAATGAGTCTACCAGAGATAGCTCAAAAACTAGGTAAGACATACAACACATTCAGAAAAGAATTTACAGATATTTTTCTTATTTCTCCATCGCAATATCGAATACAGGCAAAAATCACACGGGCAAAGCAACTTTTATCGATGGGGTTATCCTCAAAAGAAATAGTTGAAGAATTGACCTATCAATTTAAAAAGATAACGGGTCTATCTCCAAGAGAGTTTAAAAAAATAAACATCCTCTAGTTGTTTTTTTGAAAAGAATAAATACTATTTTACATTGGAGAAAAAAATGGAGTTATTATATGGACTTTTAATTCCTTTTTTAGGAACTTTTTTGGGATCATTGTGCGTTTTTTTAATAGAAAAAGAAATAAATCAAAATGTATCTAAGGCCCTTAATGGCTTCGCTTCCGGAGTAATGATTGCAGCATCGATATGGAGTCTTCTTATTCCATCTATTAATGAAAGTAAAGGAATGGAAAAACTATCATTTCTTCCTCCTTTATTTGGTTTTTTACTTGGTATTTTTTTTCTTCTCTTTGCAGATAATGTCATTCCACATCTTCATGCAAAAAGCAAACATCAAGAAGGACCTAAATGCTCTCTAAAGCCTACAACTATGATGATAATAGCTATAACACTTGAGAATATTCCTGAAGGAATGGCTGTTGGAATTGTATTTGCAGGTTTTCTTTCAGGGAGCACAACTATAACGGCCATGGGCGCTCTTGTTCTCTCAATTGGTATTGCTATAGAGAATTTTCCAGAGGGAGCTATAGTATCATTATCGTTGAAAAATGAAGGTGAAAGTACAACTAGGGCTTTTCTTGGTAGTACTCTTTCTGGTCTTGCAGAGCCAATAGCAACAGGTATAACAATTATTCTTTCTTCTTTTGCTATCCATCTATTCCCTTACCTACTAAGCTTTGCTTCAGGGGCTATGCTTTATGTTGTTATAGAAGAGCTCGTTCCAGAAATGAGTGAAGGAAAACATTCAAACATAGGCATTGTCTTTTTTGCACTTGGTTTTTCACTTATGATGGCTCTGAATATAACAATTGGATAAATAGGACTTAATACCTTTAACCTTAAAACTTAGTGACATACTTCAAAATCAATTAAGTTAACCATTCTTTCTTACTTTTTTCCTTTTTAAATTTAAAAAAATTTGATGCATACCTCATGAAACTAGTGTTAGACTAACAAAAAAGATAAGAAATGGAGAATAATATGACGATTTCCGAAAAGCTTTTGAATTATGGAATAAAAGCACCAGATATTCTTCTTCCTAAGGAAGGAATCGATAAAAAGAAGTGGGCAGTTGTTGCTTGTGACCAATACACATCTCAGCCAGAATATTGGGAGAGTCTCTCCGAAGAAGTAAGCAGTGATCCTTCTACTCTCAGAATTATCTATCCAGAAGTTTACCTTGAAAGTGGTGACAAAGAAAAAATTATCTCTTCTATAAATGAAAAGATGAATGAATACCTCTCTTCTGGTATTTTCACAGAGTACAAAGATTCTTTTATCCTCGTTGAAAGAACAACAGAGAGTGGCACACGTTATGGCTTAATGGTTGCTCTTGACTTAGATGCTTACGACTATGCAAAAGATTCAAAGACTTTAATTAGAGCTACAGAAGGCACAATTCTTTCTCGTATTCCACCAAGAAAAGAGATTAGAAAAGATGCTCCTATCGAATTGCCACATATCATGGTATTAATCTCTGACGCAGAGAAGAGAATAATCGAACCTCTCGTAAAAGAGAAAGACAAACTAGAAAAAGTTTATGACACAGATTTAAATAAGGATGGTGGTCATATCGTTGGCTACTTAGTAAACAGCAAGAAAGATAAAGAAAGAATTGCTGATGGATTTGAAGCTTTATATAAGGCATTGGATCCAAAGAATCCTCTCTTATTTGCTATGGGCGATGGTAACCATTCTCTTGCAACAGCAAAGTCTTGTTGGGAAGATATTAAAGCAACACTAACAGATGAAGAAAAGCTTACTCACCCTGCCCGTTTTGCTCTCGTTGAATTAGAGAACATCTTTGATCCTGGTTTACTATTTGAGCCTATTCACAGAGTATTCTTCAACATTAATCAAGATACTTTTGATTCTCTTCTCTCTTCATTCTGCTCTTCTTTTAAGAAGGAAAAGGTTTCTAGCAAAGAAGAGATGCTCAAGAAGGTTAATGAAAAGGGACAGCATTTTGGCTTAAACGAAGGCGATAATCTTTATGTATACACAGTTGAAGGTGGCGACAAAGCAATCAGTGCTGGAACAATTCAGCTTGTTATCGACAAAATGCTCGAAGAAAAGAAAGGTGAAGTTGACTACATCCATGGAGTCGATGTAACGCTTTCCCTCGGAGCAAAGAAAGGTAACCTTGGCATTATCCTTCCAGATGTCTCTAAAGAAAACTTCTTCTCAGATATGCTAAAAGATGGAGCTTATCCAAGAAAGACATTCTCTATCGGACACGCAAATGAAAAGCGCTACTACATGGAAGCAAGAAAAATTAAATAGTTAAAGAGTAAAGACATATGAGCCCTGTCGTAAAATGCGGTAGGGCTTTTTTGTTGCATCAATAAGCGTTGAACTCTTTGCTTCCCCTAATATTTCTTTCTTTACAATAAAGTCAACTTTAGAACCAAAAACAGGGAGAATATCTGAAAAATGAAGTAAAGAAGGTTGCCCTGAAATGTTAACAGAGGTGGAGAAAATAGGTCCAGAGAAAGGAAGAAGTGCAACCAAGAATGGATCATCTGGAATTCTTACACCTACAGTTCCACCATTCTTATCTTCTAGTATTGTTGTTAAAGCACATGGCCAAAGAGAGAGAATATCTTCTGGCACAATTAATGAAGATGAAAGTAAATCCTTCTTTGTCATAAGGCGAATAAGATGCTTAGACTCTGGCCTTTCTTTTATTTCAAAGATTCTTTCGCTATTAGCATCGCTAACTGTGGCACATAAGCCATAGATAGTATCGCAAGGCAAAATACCAACTTCCCCTTCTTTTAATCTTTTAGCTATAAGCGGAACATTCGCAAATGAATAATCAATAATATCTGCTTTCATTTTTCCTCCCATGTAATCGATTAAGTTTTAGCTTGTTTTATGATTTTTTTTTACTATTTTCTTTTTAATAAATGGAACTAAGAGGCAGATAATTAAACCATAAACAACTGAAGATAGAAAAGCAAATAGGAAACATGCAAAAAAACTAAATGGCTCAAAACTTTCTATGCTTTGAGTTTCTTCATCTTTAGCCGGATCAAAGATGGTATCATCCGAAAAGGAATGGATTAAAATAGCTTCTCCATTCTTTTTTCCTCCGCTTGAAGATTCACTTCTTGCTCTTAATGATGATACTTCGCTCTCTTTAATCTCGATCTCCTTTTCAATCATTTTTAGCTTTTCTTTTTCTATTTTATTTGCAATAAAGCCATTATCTCCCAAAATAGACCAAAAAATAGTTAAAAAAATAATAAAAATCAGAATAATCGATAAAACTTTAAATCTTGTAAACATAGTACTATAACGATATAATAATACAATGAATCGGCGTCGTTAACACGTCTCTGGAGGAAAAAATGGCAAGAGCCAAGAAGACATGGAAGCTCGTTTTGACAAGTGTTATACTTTCAATTCTAATTCTAGCTGCATTTACAGCAGTCTTTATTTCATTAATTGTTCCTGCTTACAAGATTACTAAAGAGCAGATTTACGGAGTACTTACTAAGGCACTTCCTATCCTTATAGGTCTTATCCTTATAGAAATTGCTCTCATATCATCACGTCGTGGAGATGATGATTACAAGGACAATATTGATAAGCTTGCGCCTAATGCCTATGATTCACCTCTCTACTCTAAGCCACTTGATGATCCTAAGAACAGTGCTTCTCCTTCTGGAGATGAACTAAATCTCAATAAAGTTGAGACTGTCGTTAAAGAAGTCATTAAGGAAGTTCCTGTTGAGGTTGTAAAAGAGGTTGTTAAAGAAGTACCTGTTGAAGTAATCAGAGAAGTTCCTGTCGAGGTTGAAGTTATCAAGGAAGTCCCTGTCGAGGTAATTAAAGAAGTCGAAAAAGAGGTTCCTGTTGAAGTCGTTAAGGAAGTCCCTGTCGAAGTAATTAAAGAAATTGTTAAGGAAGTCGAGAAGGAAGTTCCAGTTGAAGTTATCAAGGAAGTTGTTAAAGAGGTACCTGTTGAGGTAATCAAAGAAGTTCCTGTTGAAATCATCAAGCACGACTACACACCTGTTCAGATTGAAGTTCCAACTGTTGTTGAAAAGGAAGTTGAAGTTGCAACAGAAAAGGAAGTCTACTATTCATTCAGAGAAGCTCTTGAAGAGGAAATTACTGAAGCAAAAGCAAATTCTTATCCTCTTACTCTTGTTGCCTTCAAGAATGGAGATGAGAGTGTTGTTAACGAGGCTTTTGATGCTCCAGTCTTCAGTGAAAATGGTTTTGTTTATGCGATACTTCCTTACACAACTCTTAAGGGTGCACAGAAGAAAGCTAAGTCACTTGGTGGTAAGGTTACAGCAATGGCAAGTAACAGCAATGCTCAGTCAATGATAAAAGAAGTATCTAAATAAGATATTCTGAAAACAAAAGAATATGGCATAGGAAAAGCTCCCTATGCCTTTTTTAATCTTTAAGTGGGATGTTAAAGCTCATTCTATCCCTAGTTAGAATTGTGTTAGGGAAAATCTCTGAAGCTTCAACAAGGAGCTTCTTAAGCTCTTTATCTTGATAGCGAGGTGAATAATGTTGCAAGCACAGCATTTTGCAATTTCCATCTCTTGCTATTGTTGCAGCATCTGTACATGTCATATGCTTCTTTTCTTTCGCAGTCTCTTCCAATTCTTTTTCAAACATGCCTTCACAAAAGAGGATATCTGAATCATGTACAAAATCTGATATCTCTTTAAAGTATAGAGTATCTGTAATATAGCTAAATTTTCGACCAGAGCGCTTTTCACCCATTACATCTTCACTCTTTATCACTCTTCCATCAGAGAGAGTTATTTCTTCACCTCTTTGTAGTTTTCCAAACATAGGGCCTTTCTCTACGCCAAGGCTAAGCGCTTTCTCAGGAAAGAACTCCCCTTTTCTATCCTCTTCAACAAGTGAGTATCCATAGCATGGCTTTGTATGATCTAATGCATAGGCATTAATTGAAAAGCCATCTCCCTTATATATTTCTCCATCACTTACAGGGATAAATTTGATTTCATAGTTTATATACATATCTAAAATACGACGATTAGCATCAATGTACTCACCTAGTTTATTGGGGCCATAGATATATAGCGGCTCCTCTCTATCAACTTGGCTCGATAGCATCAAAAGTCCTGGAAGTCCTGTAACATGGTCAGCATGCATATGTGAAATAAAGATAGCTGTTATCTTTTTCCACTTTAAATTGAGCATTTTTAATGAGACTTGTGTTCCTTCTCCACAATCAAATAAGAAAAGTTCTCCATCGCGCCTTATCAAGCAAGATGTCAAAAACCTTCCAGGAAGTGGCATCATGCCACTTGTGCCTAAAGAAAAGACTTCTAGATTCATAGTATGAGAATACAACAGAGAATAAAATTATTCTACTTACTCCTCTTTTATCTCAAAACTTAGCTCTTCATTTCTTGTTCTATAAAGCTCTATTGAGAGTGTTATATAGGAACAAACAAGCATCAGTGCTAGCATCAAAAATAGAGATTTATATGGGACAGATAAAGTAAACGATGAAATATAATACTCAACTAATTCAGGTTCTTTTTGTGCAATTAGTTTTATTAAAGACGGAGAGAATTGAGAGAGAAAAACGCCAAAGATTATGCCAAGTAAAGAAGAGAAGAAAACAGAGAAAAGAGTAATAAGTCTATATATCTTTCTTACTCTTTTTTCTTCCATCCCCATTAAGCGTAAAGAAGCAATATCTTTTCTGTCTTGTGATATATATACATGTGCTATATCTGCACTAAAAAAGGCAGCTAGAATAGCAACAAAGATAAGTATGACATTGAGAATCATAATCGATTGATTAACATTAGCACAAAGAGAAGAATATCTATCTTTATAGCTCTCTGCGTAAATTCCTCTTTGCCATAGGTTAGTTAGAACTTCATCAATATTTGTTTTCTTATCTAAAAGGATTTCCCAGTTTGATTCATCGCTTGATAGTGAAATATCTACATAAGAGAGGTATTTATCTAGTTGTGAGTACCCCGAGGAATATATCCCTTTTACTTTCATTAAAACAGGGCGTGCTCTCTCATTGTCCTTTTCATATATTAGCAATGTAAGAGATGACCCAAGAGACAACGAGAGGCTTTCAGAAAGCGAAGAGGAGATGATAATCTCATTTTTGTAGCTATCACTTGTAGTAACAAGGTCAAGCGCTTCTCCTCTTTCGCCCTCAAAGTATTTAGCTAAATCTACACCCTTAAAATGAACTAGGCTCTTACCATTTTCGCTATAAATAATCCCATCACCCTCTTTTACTTCATCAATTCTCGCTCCCTTAATGTCACTTACATCGACAGAAACTCTAGTTCGAATACTACCAGAACCGAGAAGTACTATCATTCGATCTATAGCACTCGACATTGATGAAATAAAGACCATGACAAAAGAAAGAGTCATGACAATTAAAAAGACTATTAGAGAAGGAGAATAATGGGAAAAGATATAGCTTCTACCCATCTTTGAACCGTTTTTACGGTCCATGTAGAGTTTTTCAGCATCACTCTTCATTTAAAACCCCATTTTCAAGGCAATAACATATGTCTGCATTTTTTGCAAAATAAGGATTATGGGTTACTAGCAATAGTCCTCTTTTTTCCTTTCTGACACTATCAAAAAGAAGACGCTCTATTGTCTTACTTGTCTCTTCATCTAAGCTTCCTGTAGGTTCATCAGCAAAGACGATTGAAGAAGATGGAGAAAGAGCACGAGCTATTGCAACACGTTGCCTCTCGCCTCCAGAAAGAAGCTTTGGCCTGTATTGCATTCTATTCTCCATGCCGACCATTCTTAGATAGTATTCAGCCCTTTCTAGTGCATCCTTTTTCTTTTCGCCTCTTATTAAAAGTGGCATAGCAACATTTTCTAAAGCAGAGAAATCCTCTAGAAGCATTGAAGACTGGAAGACAAATCCCATATTTCTGTTTCTCAATAGAGAAAGAGATGAATCAGTAAAACTATCAACACTTTGCCCTGAATAATAAATTGTACCAGAAGTAGCACGAGTTAGAAGTGCTGCAATAGAGAGAAGAGTTGATTTGCCAGAGCCACTTTTTCCTCTTATAGATATGGCCTCACCTTCAAAAAGAGTAAGGTTAATATCTTTTAAGATTTCTAGTTTTTCTTTCGAATCAGGAATGGAAAATGATTTAGTTATATTTTCAAGTTTTAATAGTTCAGCGCTCATGAATCACCTCATAGAGTTCTTTTTTCTCTCTCTTCTTATTCTCAACAAATGTGAATACTAGAGTACAAATAAGCAAAAATAGAGAGAAGAAGATATAGCCAGCAACAGGGAGAGATAGCTTTAGTGACATTATTTTATCTGTACTAAGAGAATACTTTTCAATAGCGAATAGAGATATTTCACCCAAGAAAAGAGCTAATACAATGCCAATGAGCGTAATAATTAAAAACGAAAAAGTAAAAACGCTATTAACTCTTTTTCTCTCCATTCCAAGAATAGTTAGCTCTGCCATCTCTTTTCTTCTTACAGAGGAAAAAAGAACAACACTAGATTTTGTAGATACAGCAATTATTATAAAGAGAAGAGATAATACTCCATACATAAGTGTCTTCTCAACCAAGAATGCACTATATAAACTCTTTTCGCTCTCTTTCCAGCTCTTTAAAACGTAGCCACTATTTATAACGTTACTTAACTCTTCTTTACTAATATTTTTTATAGCAGTAACTAAGCTTACGTTTTCATCCATTTCAGATAAAGGTAAAAATAGATATGTGTCATCAAATTCACTGCCAAGAGATGTATAATAGATTCCAGAAGGATTGTAGACAACGCTTTTCAGTGTTGTTACACGATTACCTTTCCTTAACATAGAAAGCGCAAGCTTACTCATTCCGTTACTTTTATATAAAGAAAAAGGAATAACTAAAGAAGAAGCATCGCCAATAAAAAGGTTGAGTCCACCTGAATAAGAGGAATCTATGTAACGAACTAAAAAAGAACCATCTTCACTTAATGCCTCACCTTCTCCATAGACAAATACAGTAGCATTAGGAGCTAGTTGCTTTATCTCTTCTGAATAGTCTCCATTTATTGTGTAATCAAAAGATCTAACGTCTCTTATATCATCAAAACGAGAAGTTTGAAGAAAATTCATTATCGATATTACAACAATCACAACAGTTAAAGAGAGTGCAATAGTAAGAATGATTCTAATAGATCTACTTCTTAAAGACTTTGAAGAGGGAAAAGCATAGCGAAAAGAGAGATTACCTATCATAAAGAATATGCCTCCTTTATTCGCTTTCCATCTAGATCATATATAAAGCGATAACGTGGAACATTATCGATATATCTAATTTCTACAAATGTACCATCGCTATTTTCTTCTCTTTCGCTTATTAAAACGCCATCTCTTGTATAAAATATTGTTTTGTTATCACGATAGATGTAGATTCCGTCCTCTTTTTCTTCTCTCTTTTCCTTTAAGCTCCCATCTTCGTTATAAGAATAAAGTGTAAAGAGACCATCATTTATTTCTTCAACAAGCCGGCCCAAACTATTATAGCGCTTAGATGAAATGTCTGTTTTTTCTGTATATCCACCATCGCTATTTTCAATTGTTATATAATCTTCTTCTTTCTTTACACCTGTGTAGACAGATTCTCGTTCATCACTATCATATACGTAGTAGCTATCTGTTAAATAAACGCCTCCATCTTTATCGGTGTAATACAACAATCTGCCGTTCGATGTTGTTACATACTCAACTTTCTCTATAAGAAGCCCATTTTCCGAATAGTTATAACCAATAAGACGAGAAGAAGAATATAGATAATTATACTCCTTAGTGTTTCCACCCTCTTTAATAATTTTTCTCTCTATATTTCCGTCACTATTGTATATAAGAGTTTCCTCTCTCTCACCTTTTCTTTTTATTGTTTTGTTTTCTTCTTCAACCTTTGAAGAGACAACTTGGCCATTATGGTATAGCGTCTCGTTGTTTCCGTTAGTAGATAGTACCCACTCACTACCATTTGCACTATCTGTAACACCAAGCTTTAGAGCTATTGGAGATGATACATAGTATGTAGCGAAAATAGGCAAGATAAAAAAAGAAAAAAGAAGAGTAAGAAGAACTCTTTTCAAGACTAATCCTCCAACCCTATAAGGGCATCAAGATACTCTTCTTTATCAAAAGGATGAAGATCTGTGTATTTTTCACCAGTTCCTACAAAGAGAACAGGAAGAGAAAGCGTCTTTCCAATTTGAACAAGAGCACCGCCTTTTGCTGCAGAATCGTACTTAGTTAGGATAATGCCATCTAGCTTAACTGCCTGGTTAAACAAGAGAGCCTGGCTTAGTCCATTCTGGCCAGTTGTTGCGTCAAGGACGAGAAACTTCTTATAGTTCTCTTCTTTAACGCCTCTTCCTTTTACAACCTTATCAATCTTCTGAAGTTCTCTCATTAAGTTCTCTTTGTTATGCATTCTTCCAGCAGTATCAACAAGAACTAAGTCATCTTTTTGTGCAATTGCAGATGTAAGTGCATCAAAAACAACAGCGCCTGGATCGGAACCTGTCTTTTGTTTTACAATTCTCATATTCAAACGTTCGGCATGTATATCAAGCTGATCAACAGCAGCAGCACGGAATGTATCGGCAGCAGCAAGAAGCACTTTCTTATTTTCTTTAGTGTAAAAAGATGCCATCTTAGCAATACTTGTTGTCTTTCCTACTCCGTTTACTCCTAAGATCATAAAGACATTTAAGCCATCATTAAGCTCATATGGATAGGCATTAATATACTTAGAAAGAATATCTCTCATCAAAAGCTGTAAATCTCTAGAGTTATCTATCGACTTTGCTTTAGCTTCTTTTCTTAGTTCTGTAATAATTTCATCTGTTAATCTAGAACCCAAATCCCCTTCAATTAATGTATCTTCTAGATTTTCAAAGAATTCTTCATCTATCTTCTTTGAGGTAAAAATACTCTTTATTTTTGCACTAAATTTTGAAAAAAGACCCATTTTTTATTCCTTTATTTATAATCCTATTCTAGAACTATTATAGTAGTCGTATGCACTTTGAATTAGATTAATTAATGATACAAAAGAAAGACCAGTAAAAACAACCTGTGTCACCTTTCCAATTGTTGGTGAATATAAGTTTGATATACTGCTAGATGCTGTATAACCACCAAAAGAGAGAAGAAGATAAAACAAGTTCTTATAAAAGTCACCTTTTTTCTCTTCCATTAAATTTGCGCTGTCTGTCCACAGAGGAGGAAGCGTAAGAGTAATATGATTTTCTTTCTCTTTTTCTTGGTAAGATAGAGAAAGAAAACCATCTCTAGTAGATGACAAAACAAATGGAGTATAGAGATTATCTAAAGTTTTGCTTTCACTCTTAATACCATTTACAAATAATTCCGCATCATATGGAATAGTAGAAACAAAGAGACTAAATGGCTCACTTTCTGTCATTGTTAATTCTATTCTTTCGTCTTCGCCGTAGAATGATGCTGTATAAACAAGGTTATCATATCCATATGAAGAGAGAGTAAATGTATGCTCACCATTTTTCATTATTAAATGCTCTCCATCTCCCTCTAATGGCGAGTTATCTAAAAGAATTGTTGCATCTGATGGATATACCTCTAGGCTATACAAAGAATAATCAGGGGAAAGAAAGAGAGAGGCAAAGAATGAATAGAGAGAATCCTTTTCATTTCTTTCTGTTTCTTTTGAATACCAAGATGAGTAAAGGATAGCGCCATCAATAATCAAATTGATTTTTTCTAATCCATTTTGGCTTTCACTGCATACATGAATAATCGCATCTAAATTATTTGTGCTCTTTAAGTAGTAATAAGCTGTACTATCTAATGCTCTCAAAAATGACGAATATACAGAGAAATCAACAGTGGCAATTTCAAGAGACAAGACTTCGTCTTCATCCTTTTTCTCTTCTGTTTTTATTTCAGTAAAAATCTCTTTTTGGCTCATTTCTGTTTTTCTTTTGCTTAAAGAAATAAACTCATCCTTTGCCCTTCTCTCTTCTCTTTTCGCCTTAGCCCAATCAGAAGAAAGAGAGGTAAATGATGAAACAACAGACGAAACAAGCTCACAGTAGTCGCTGTTATCTCCAGTAATTGAGATACGAAAGCTCTCGGCAGCATATAAAGATGTCGAGAGCATTAAAATAAAAATAAAAAAAGTAGCTATTTTAACTTTCTTTGATAAAGTGGAGATAACTTTCAATGAAATCATCAATTTCTCCATCCATGACAGCTGAGATGTTGCCTGTGCTGTAATTTGTACGATGGTCTTTAACTAGAGTATATGGTTGGAAGATATAAGATCTAATCTGGCTACCCCAAGCTATATCTTGCTTAGCAATAGCATTAGCTTCCTTCTCCTTCTCTTTCTCCTTTTGGTAATACTCATAAAGCTTAGCCCTAAGCATCTTAAAAGCAACATCTTTATTCATGTACTGGCTTCGTTCGTTTTGGCACTGAACAACAATACCTGTAGCATAGTGCGTGATTCTTACGGCTGAGTCTGTTTTGTTGACATGCTGTCCACCTGCACCACCAGCTCTATATGTATCGAGTCGATAGTCTTCAGGTTTAATATCTATCTCAATATCATCATCAACTTCAGCAGAAGCGTAGACACTAGCAAAAGATGTATGTCTCCTTTTTGCAGCATCAAAAGGTGAAATTCTGACAAGTCTATGTACGCCAGCCTCTCCTTTTAAATAGCCAAAAGCATAGTCTCCAGAGACCTTCATTGTGACAGACTTAATACCGCCTTCATTCTCTTCTATATCCAAAACTTCACACTTAAAGCCATGGCGTTCTGTCCAACGCATATACATTCTCATGAGCATACTTGCCCAATCACTAGCCTCTGTTCCACCAGCACCTGCATGTACAGATAAATAGAGATTGTTCTTATCAAACTTGCCATCAAGCAGAGTCTTTACCTTTAAAGGCTTAAAGGCATTGTCTATATCATCAATTTGCTTCTGTAACTCTAAGCGAAGATCTTCATCTTCTTCACTCTTGTATAGCTCAATTAGTTCAGATAAATCATCAATCTCCTTAATGAGATTTTTCCATGGATAATAACTATCTTTTAGAGAGTTTAGTTCTTGGAATGTCTTTTCAGCTTTCTCTCTGTCGTTCCAGAAATCTGGCTTTGCTGTTTCTTCCTCTAAAGCTTTTATTTTATCTTCTGTCTTAGCCGCTTCAAAGACGCCTCCATACATTGTAGGCTTCCACTTTGATATCTTCAAATCTTGCTTTGTTTTCTATAAACATTTCTTTTTCTCCTTAATCAACTTTTTCTCCATCCTTCTTACTCGAGGATGCTCTTAATACTAATCTATAGGTTACAGACTCATCCTCTTCAACTTCAAGAGGAAAAGAGAATGTTATCTTCTTATAGAGGGTAAATTCTTCTTCGCCAAGGGCTGTTTGGTGTTTTTCTTTGTTGCTCTCTTCTGTAAGCGTAAAGTTCTTTGTTGACGTAATAGTTAAGTAGCTATCGTCAAGACGCGACCCATACTTAACAGTCTTAGATTCAACAAAGCCCTTTGTTACTATATCCATTCTCTGCTCAGGTCCAACAATTACTGAGTCTGGTGCTGATAAGTATAGTGATAGCTCGTATCGCCCCTTAATCTTCTTGTTTTTATTTGTAATAGTTGAATCCAAAATAAATGTGTTAGATCTTAGTTTATAGCGCTTAGTGATTAGAAAAGGAAGAGAACTATCATCTTCCAAAGAAAAGAGAATTTCTGTTCTTTTCTTATCTATAGGCTCTGCTGTAAAGAAGAGAGATGATGTGTCATATTCTGTTTTCTCTACTTTAATAACGTCCGTAAATGACTTATTTAGGCTATGTTTAATGCTGTTATTAAAAGGCACGCGAGTATCAAAGAAATTAATGCCTAAAAGAAGAGAATCAAATTCAGGAGAGGAAGCTCCTTTAGGTGATAGCACAACACTATATGTTTTGTTTGCCATAACCATATCGCTTCGAGAAATCTCTTCAAAGTCATACTCTTTAAAGCTAGGACCATCTGTATATTGCCAGAAGCAGTTTTCTGCTTCGATTATCGATCTCCAGAAGTTTCTTCTTGTTGTGTACCTTAAGGGAGAAAGTTCACTATCGTGAATAAATAAATTACCTAGTGCAACATTAAATAATGCTGTTGCAACATCTTTCTTTAAAAAGCGGTTATTTCTAGTTTGAGTACTTTCCGCAAGAGTTATGTACCTATTGTATAGATAACGGAAATTTTCATTGTGTACAAATAGCGTATTAAATGAGTATAGCCCATAGCTTACGCTATCACGACCATACCAGGCAGAAGGTAAATACCCACTTCTTTTAGGAGTAATAGATGAGATAGAAGAAGAATTAACTCTATCAAGGATATCGCTAATAAGAAAACCAGGCTTGTTGCCCTTTGCTTCTCTTGAAGCACCCAAAACAAGCTGGTCGATATTTAAAAAGATAAAGAGAAAATCATCTTTCTTATCTAGTAAGGCTAAAAGCCTACTGCGTAGTGTATCATAATCAATAAGAGCTTCACTATACTCTTTAACAGCAAGAGAAGCCTCATCAGAGAATGGAAGAATGTTTTCTTTTTTGCCAAGCTCATTCATAACAAATGGCTTATCTTCCCTTTCTGCAGAATATGGAAGATATGTTGAAATAACAACATTATCTAGCCCCGCATTCTTTAGCGATGAAATGTAATTTGGCTGCCATACCTCGCCAAAAAAGAAAGCAGAAAGAGGCAAAACGCCATACTCATGTCTAATAAAACTTGTTAATCGCTCTATCTGAGAGACTCTATCTTTGGGAGGAAGGAGTGAGAGAAGCGTTTGGGACCAAGAGCCAGAAAGCATCTCTATATCACCACGCTTAGAGAGTGTCGCTATTAAAGCTTTATACTCTTGTCTCTCACGCTGAATGTGCTTCATCATCTGTGAAGATTGATAAAGCGCTATATGCTGACCTGGTTTATTGTACAGATAAGCAAGCATTGGCTCATAGACAAGAGTCAATGTCTTATCAAAAAGAAATGAAGGCGCAGCGTAGAGCGTTGTATATAGACCTAACTGAACCTTCATTTATATCTCCTCTAGTCTCTCCTACAATTTAACTATGCACTTCTGAGGACACTTTTCACAGGCCTCATGGGCATTCGTCTGATCTTTAGTGTAGTCGTTTTTCGATAAGAACGCTTCAACACTAAATGGAGAAGACTCAACCTTAACTTCACATATTTTGCACCCAATACAAGCATGAGAGCAAACTTTTTTTGCTTTCGCACCACTATCGTGATTAGAGCATGCTACTACATATTCTGCACTGTATGGGATAAGCACAATAGTACCCTTAGGACATACTCGTGTGCAAGCACCACACCCGATACATTTTTCTCTATCAACTTTAATTGATCCTTTTTCGTCTCTTCCAATAGCACCAGTTGGACAAACTGAAATACAAGAACCAAGGCGTAAGCATCCATACTTACACTCTAAAGGACCACCAAAAAGAAGAGCTGCTGCGTTGCAATCTTGAGTTCCATCGTAAGAAAAGCTATCAAGAGTAGAATCTTTGTCGCCATCACACATAACAAAAGCAACTTTCCTCTCTTCTTTCACAGCGTCAACTCCAACTATTTGGCTCATCTTCTTTGCTAGTGCATCTCCACCAGGCTGACAGAGTCCTGGAAGAGCTTCCGCTTTAGCAACAGCCTCAGCATATGCTGAGCATCCAGCAAAACCACAACCGCCGCAATTTGCTCCTGGCATGATTTCTTCGAGAGCAACTAGCTTCTCATCCTTTTCTACTGCTAACTTCTTTTCTGCAAAAGAGAGACCAATACCCAATGCTAGGCCCAAAATGGACAATATTAGAAATGCATATAAAATAGCCATTCTCTTCCTCCCTTAAGCTAGTTTTAGATTGGTCAACAAAGTTGAATCAAAGGCCATAAATGCAAGAGCCATAATGGAAGCAGAGATAAATGTAATAGGTACACCTTTAAAATACTTTCTTACAGGCGTCATTGATAATCTTTCTCTGATGTTTGACATTAAAACAATAGCAAGTGTAAAACCAAGTCCAGCAGCAAGGCCGGCAAGGAAAGACTCTAGGAGATTATGTCCCTGGTCAATGTTTATAATACATATACCTAATACTGCACAGTTTGTTGTAATGAGAGGAAGGTAAATTCCAAGTGCATTATATAGCGATGGACTGAATTTCCTTATGACCATTTCTACAAGCTGAACAAGCGCTGCTATAACAAGAATGAAGGCAATTGTCTTCATATATTCAAGTCCAAATGGAACAAGTAAGCCATAGTAGACAGCCCATGTCGCTACACTTGTAACGCTTGTAACAAATGTTACAGCAATTCCCATTCCAAGTGCAGAGGAGCTATTCTTACTAACACCAATGAAAGGACAAAGCCCCATAAACTTAACAAGAATAAAGTTGTTAACAAAGATATATGCAACAATAATTCCAAGGTAACTCATTATTTCTCCTCCTTTCTTTCATTTTTGCTACTCTTCCAAATAAAGAATGCTTTTAAGTAACCCATAACAAGAAGAGCTCCAGAAGAAAGCGCTATAACACGCATTGGAGATGAAGACAAAACAGGGATTCTTATTACGCCATCCCAAGAGCCAATCTGAAATAGAGTTATTGTTCCATTACCAATAACCTCTCTTATAAGAGCAATGAATGTTAAGCCAAGGGTAAAGCCTAAGCCCATGCCTATTCCATCTAAAGCACTGTCTAGAACTGTATTTTTGCTAGCAAATGCCTCTGCTCTACCAAGGATTATACAGTTAACAACAATGAGTGATAGATATATACCAAGTGCATCATAAAGAGCAGGTAAATATGCATGCATTACCATCTCAAGTATTGTTACAAAGGAAGCAATAATTACGATGTATGCAGGAATTCTTATTGAATCTGGAATAACCTTCTTTAAAGCGGAAATAAATATATTAGAACCTGTTAAAACAAAGATTACACCAAGTCCCATTCCTATAGCATTGGAAACTTGTGTCGATACAGCAAGAGTTGGACACATGCCAAGCATAATAATGAAGATAGGGTTTTCTTTAAAAATACCCTTCGTCAGTTCATTTATTCTCTTCTTCATAGTCCCATCTCCTTAACATAGTTGCTTCCATTTCTAAGCGTCTCGCTAACAGCTCTAAATGTGAAGGATGCTCCTGTTACAAGAGCTTTCTCTTTTTCGCCTAAATCATTTTTTCCGCTAGGGAATGCAATAGTGTCGCCCATGCCAGAGAAGAGATCCATATACCATTCACTCTCTGCATTTTTTCCGAGTCCTGCTGTTTCACTATCTTGTGTCATTTGAGCCTTTAGAAGTGCTCCTTTTTTATCGTAAGATGCGATAATAGATAAATCGCCACCATAGCCTTTTCCAGAAAGAAGAAGAACATAGCCGACAACACTGCCATCCTTAGAAAGAGCTGTTATCTCCTTTACAGTAGCATTATTCTCTACAGCTTTAGTCTCACCAATAGTAAGCCCCTGACTAACCTTTTCAAGTGCTAACCTATTTGCCTTTTCCATATTTTCTTTGATAACAGGCGCTGTGAATGAATTAACCCATGCACAGAGAGAAGCACAGACAGCGCAAATAAGGAACAAAACAATACCTGTTTTAAAAATTGACTTCATTGTTTCTCTCCTTTTACAGGTCTTACATAACCAAATTTCCTTACGCTTACATATTTATCAATAGTAGGTGTGACCATATTCATTAAGAGAATTGCAAGAGATACACCCTCAGGCAAAGATCCGAAGAAACGGATAATGAATGTAAAGAAGCCACATCCAATAGCATAGATTATTTCACCTTTAGGAGTAGAAGGAGATGTAACCCAATCTGTTGCCATAAAGATAGCACCAAGAAGTAGACCACCAGAAAGAACAGAAATTAAAACCTCTCCTTCAAATAGTCCTTTTCCATTAGCAAGTCCTCCGAATATGTAGCTTAAAATAGCAAAAGAAAGAACAAAGCAAACAGGAATTCGCCATGTTATTACTTTTTTGTATAACAAGAACAGACCGCCAATAATTAATAATAGGGCACTTACTTCTCCAATACTACCGCTAGCAAAACCAAAGAACTCATCAATAACGTATGGATTAATTCCTGTTTTAGCAGAAATCGAAGAAGCAAAATTTGTTATGGGATAGCCAGAAGAAGAGAGAATAGAATAAGAGGAAAGCCCCTTACCCATCTCCATTTTTAATGCAGAAAGTGGAGTTGCTCCTGCACTTAACTCTGCACTTTTTTTAAATACCCATGGAAGAGGGAAAGAACTCATTACTGAAGAGAAAGAGAAGAAAACAAAGGCTCTTCCTGCAATTGCAGGGTTGGCCCAGTTGCACCCGAGTCCACCAAATGTCCACTTACATACTCCGATTGCAAAAATAGAAGCAATTAGAGGAACATAAAGAGGACAAGAAGAAGAGAGATTCATTCCAACAAGAAGACCCGTAACTAATGCAGATCCATCTAAGAGGGTATCTTCATGGCTTATCTTATTTAATAGGTATTCTGTTAAAAGAGATGAGATAATGGAGATTATAAGTATCAAGAAGGCTCTAAAGCCAAACATAACACAGCCCCATAGTGCAGAAGGAAGAAGTGCGAGAGAAACATATCCCATCGCCTTATCTGTTCTGATTTTGTCATGAATATGAGGGCTAACTTTAACCTTAATCATTTCTTTTCCCTCCCAAGCTTCTTTCCAAGTTTAAAGGTCTGGACAAGATTCAAGTGTGATGAGCATGAGTAAGCACAACACCCACACTCCTTACAATCCATTAATCCTATATCCATTGCATCTTTATATTGCTTGTTAGTAATTAAGCGATACATTCTGTTTGGTCTAAGACCCATTGGACAGTGCTGTACACATTTACCACAGTTGACGCAATTAAAGGTCTTTTCTTCTTTGCTAAGAATACACAATAGCCCGTTAGTGCCTTTTACAGTTGGAATAGTAAGATTTGGTACTCCAAAACCCATCATCGGTCCACCGGAGATTATTTCATTACATTTGCTTTCATCTCCAGAGCAATACTCAAAAAGAGTCTTAAATGTTGTTCCGATTGGAACGAGAAGGTTCTTTGGTTCACCAATTGCCTCACCTGTTACAGTCATTACTCTTTCTATAAGAGGCTTATGGAACTTAATTGCTTCATAAAGCGCAATAATTGATGATGTATTACAAACTATACAACCAATATCTAAAGGAAGTTTTCCAGATGGAATAGCTCGTCCAGTTAAAGCGTAAAGGAGTTGCTTTTCGTCTCCTTGTGGGTACTTCATTTTCAAAAGAGCCACAGTTAGATTAAAGCCCATTTCTTTGGCTTTGCTCTCCAAAAGAAGAGCTGCATCTTCCTTATTAGCCTCTACTCCAATAATTATGTTTTCAGGACTCAAGACTTTGCTAGCAATCATTATGCCTTCAATAATGTCACTAGTGCGCTCTTTCATTAGACGGTAGTCACATGTTAAATATGGCTCACATTCAACAGCATTGATTACTAGGTACTCAACCTTCTTGCCCTCTGGAATGCTAAACTTAACGCTTGTTGGGAATGTAGCACCGCCCATACCAACTAGGCCATAGTCACGAATAGCTTTTAAAATCTCTTCTTTGCTTTCATTTCTCCAATCGTATGGAGTTGAGAATAAATCAGGTTGTTCCTCATCGCTTTTTATTACAACGCAATCGGCAGCAATGCCAGTTGCAAGAAGATTTTTTCTTATATCTACAACAGTACCACGTACTGGTGAATGGATAGATGCAGAAACAAATGACTGAGCTTCCCCGATAAGCTGACCTCTTTCAACCCTATCGCCTTTATTTACAACACACTTAGCAGGTGCTCCTATATGTTGCGAAAGCGATACCACTAATTCTGAAGGAATTGGAAGGACTTCAATCTTTTTATCTTTAGATAGACTTTTTTTATCTAAAGGGTGTATTCCTCCCCTCTTAAACGTAGCTCCTCTTAACACTACATCCTCCTTTTTAAAACTCATTTAATGTTAAAACAAAGATAAGTAAAACGCAAATTTGCTCTTAAATACGATATTTTTTTATTGCTATAACTATTTCTTTTTGTGGCAAGAAATAACAAGACAAATATGTCGCTAATTCTTTATTGATAAAGAAATAATTATTAAATTTTACATTTTTTGCTAATTATTTTTTCTTATCTAGCCCTCTTTTTTTTCTTTTCTATCTAGAACTCTTTTGCATAATAGGGTTAGAATCAAGACATATCGATAAGGAGATAAACAATGGAAGACGGTCATGGTGGTAAGCCAGTGATTAATCAAGCTGAGAAAGAAATGCCTCCAAGTACAAAGCCGTCTCTTCTGACGGTATAATGAGGCCTTCTTTTCTGCTCTAGTTATGGAGGGAAAAATGGAAGACGAAAAAGAGCAAATTACACAACATCCAGACTACGTCCAAGAGTTAGTTAATATAATCAAGAGCAACATCTCGCCAATGGCTCTAAAGGAAAAGATTTCTGACTATCACGATAATGATATTGCAGATGCTTTGGAGGAACTTGAGCCACAAGATAGAGAGAAGCTATATAGAATTCTTGATCAAGATAGCTTAGCTAACATCTTGGAGTACGCAGAAGATAATACATCTACATATCTAAATGAATTAAGCGTAAAGAAGAAGATCGCAGTTTTGAGCTGTATGGAAACAGACAAGGCTGCTGAATACTTAAAAACACTTCCTAAGGGAGAAAGAGCTACCCTTCTGGAGTTCTTAGATAATGACAAAAAGCACGATCTTGCCTTAATTGCATCTTTCGATGACGATGAAATCGGTTCAAAGATGAGCACGAACTTCATCGAAATCAAAAATGGCATAACAATTAAAGAAGCCATGAAGGAGCTTATCGACCAAGCTGCAGAAAATGACAACATTCAGACTATCTATGTTGTTGGTGGCAATGAACTGTATTATGGTGCTATAGATTTAAAAGATTTAATTAGAGCGCGCGAAGGAACAACTGTAGATTCAATAGTCTCTACATCTTATCCTTACGTTTATGCTCACGAGCTAATAGATGAGTGTGTTAATAACCTCAAAGATTACGCAGAGGACTCAATTCCTGTCTTGGATTCAACAAATAAGCTTATTGGTGTTATTACTAGCCAAGACATGATGGAGCTTATCGATGACTCAATGAGAGACGACTATGCAAAGTTCGCTTCTCTTGGTGAAGAAGAAGATTTAGATGGAAGCGTCTTCTTAAGTATGAAAAAGAGAATTCCTTGGCTTACAATACTTCTCTTCTTAGGTATGGGAGTATCTACTGTTGTAAGCTTCTTCTCCTCTATTGCATCACATATTGCAATCCTTATTAGTTTCCAATCTCTTGTACTAGACATGGCTGGTAACAGTGGTACACAGTCACTTGCTGTAACTATTAGAGTTCTAACAAGTGAAAGAACTTCAATGAAAGACCTCTTCAAGCTTGTATGGAAGGAAACGAGAGTTGGATTCTTTAATGGTATTATCATGGGTGTTATATGTTCTGCTGTTATTGGACTATTTATCTACCTAACAAAGCAGAGAGACTTGTTCTATGCATTTAGCATCTCGTCTTGCACAGGACTTGCACTTGTATTGTCAATGACAGTATCTACCCTCATGGGCACAATCATACCAATCATATTTAAGAAGATACATGTAGACCCTGCAGTAGCATCTGGTCCACTCATTACAACAATGAACGACCTTGCAGCTGTTGTTGCTTATTATGGACTAGCATGGTTACTCTTAATTAACGTTGCAGGTATTGGAGCGTGAATGGAGGCAGAAATGCCTCTATTTTTAAATTCAACTTTACAAATTTGATTTTAGGTAAAATTCTCCCCCTATATATTGAATTGAAGTTAATTTTTTCCGTTTTTTTTAATGCAAATGGTTAATAATGTTAAAAGAATGCAAAGAAATTATTGTAATTCTTCCTCTCAAAACGATAATATTCTAATGGGAGAAAAAGAAAATGATTTATTGTGTTGAAGATGAAGCGGCAATAAGGAATATGATGGTTTACACATTAATTGCTTCAGGCTTTGAAGCTGAAGGCATTGATTGTGGAAAAACACTCTGGGAAAGACTAAAGATTCGAAAGCCTAAACTTATCATGCTCGACTTAAATCTTCCACAAGAAGATGGCATTTCTATCCTAAAAAAGCTTAAAACAACACCTGAAACAGAAGGTATCCCTGTAATCATCGCAACAGCAAGAGGTACTGAATATGATAAGGTATTAGGTCTTGATAGCGGTGCTGATGATTACCTTGCAAAGCCATTTGGCATGATGGAGATGATTAGCCGTGTTAAAGCTGTTTTAAGACGTTGCGAGCCAAAGATTCAGAAGAAGGTCTACTCTGTTGGACCACTAAGTTTAGATACAGGTAACCACTCTGTTACAGTTAATGGCGAACCTGTTAAACTGACACTTAAAGAATATGAAGTACTATATCTACTCTTGCAGGAACCAGGAAAGGTTTACTCTAGAGAAGATTTAATGAAAGCTATTTGGGGGATTAGCAATATAGGAGAGACACGTACAGTTGATGTACATATTGCTACTCTTAGAACTAAGATTGGCGTAGCCGCTCCTTTAATTGAGACAGTAAGAGGAGTTGGATACAGAGCTAGCGAAAAGAAATAATAATGACAAAACGAATCATCCTTTATGTTCTTGTTGCTCTACTTATTATTGCTGCATTCTCTGTAATACTTACACTTCAAGCAACAACTAATGTAATTGGGCAAAGGCAGGAAGCTCAGCTAAGAGAGCTTGTTGGTATTGTTTATCGTGGCTATATAGAACTAGGAGAAAAGTTCACGGAGGACTTTGAAAACCAAAACTACAATATAACAATAATTTCGCCTGACGGAAAAATCATAAATGATGAGTTCGAAGAAGCGTGGTATCTTGTAACAGACCAAAGAGCCCTTGAGCTTTTTTTATCTCGTGTCTTAAACACTCCTGAAACAATTTGTTCAACTAATACAAGTTTCCTATTCGGAAGCTTAATACTTGCAGGTATCAGCGCAAAAGATGGTTCAGTAATAGTAGCGTCCTCTACTCTAAGAACCTTCGCTGATACTTTTTTTGATATGAGGATAGAGATAATCTATATCCTTCTTCTTGCTATTTTAACTTCTGCCCTTCTTGCTCGTCTTATCTCATTTTTGATTGTAAAACCTCTTAATGATATTAATGTTGAGAGCCCTACCCCAGAAATAGGAAAAAAATATAGAGAAATACTCCCTCTTTTAAATAAAATACAAGAACAAAAGGGAGACATCGCACTACAACGAGAACAGCTAAAAGAAGGACAGAATAAATTTAGAGCTGTCTCTGAATCACTAGTAGAAGGACTCATTCTAACAGAGGGAAACGATAAGATATCATATATAAATAAATCTGCAATCGATATTCTTGAACTATCTGAAGACTCTTTAGACGAAGACTATCACTTAGTCTTTGATTCTGTAATTCTTAAGATCATTGATGATACTCTACAAAAAGGTCCACAGACTACAATCATATATAGAAAGACTAGAACATACCAAGTTGATAGTACAAAACTAAAGAATGACGATGAGATAGTCGGCGTTTCCCTTCTCATCTATGATATTACCCGCCGTGTTGAAATAGAAAAACAACGACGTGATTTTACAGCCAACGTATCTCATGAGCTAAAGACTCCTCTTCATATTATCGCTGGGAGTGCAGAACTATTAGAGTCAGGGCTAGTTAAAGAGGAAGATAAGAAAGGTTTCATTGACCAAATATATAATGAAACAAAGAGAATGAGCCAGCTTATTGAAGATATCATAAGGCTTTCAAAACTCGATGAAAAAGGCCTTACTATAGACCAAGAAGTAATAAATGTTAGAAAGGCTATTGTCCAGATTGTTGATAGCTTAAAGAATGTTGCAGAAGAGAGAAATATAAATATTCTCATTACAGGAAAGGATATTTACATAAAATCAAATCCAAGCATGCTTACTCAAATTCTTTCTAACCTAATCGACAATGCCATCAAATATACAAATGAAGGCGGAAAGGTTGAAGTTAGAACAAAAGAGGAGAATGGAAAAGCTATCATTGAAGTTGAAGACAATGGCATTGGAATTCCTGACGAATACCAAGACAGAATCTTTGAACGTTTCTTTAGAGTAGATAAATCTAGATCAAAGGCCGTTGGCGGAACAGGATTGGGGCTCGCAATTGTAAAACATGCTTGTATAGTTAATGGTGGAGATATCGAGGTTGAATCAAAGGTTGGAAAAGGTTCTATTTTCCGTGTAACATTTGATTCAGTTAAAGAGAGCAATAATCAGGATGATTAAAGAATACCTACTGCACGCCAAAAACAAGCTACACGAACTTCTCTTCTCTTATTTTAAGGGAATAACAGTCTATGGTCTTGTTGGAAGATCTGGCAGTGGAAAAAGCTACCATGCTAAACAGGTTGCTGTAAAGTATAAAATCAACTTAATTATCGACGATGGCCTATTAATAAAGGGAGATAGAATTCTTGCTGGCCACTCAGCAAAGGAAGAGCCAAACTTTATGGCTGCCGTCAAAACAGCTCTTTTTGATGACGATGGTGACCGTAATGAGATTACATCTGCCCTTCTAAAAGAAAAGAACAGGAAGATTTTGATAATCGGAACAAGCGAGAAGATGGTTAATAAAATTGCCAAGAGATTAGACTTGCCTGCTCCTAGTAAGATTATCCACATCGAAGACGTATCAACAGCAGATGATATCGAGATGGCAATGCACATTCGTTTTACTGAAGGTAAGCACGTTATTCCTGTTCCTCCTATTGAAATAACACGTTCTGCCCCGCAAATCGTCTTTGACTCAATAAAGGTAAAACTTTCAAGAGGAAAGCACTTAAAGACACAAAGTAGCGAAAAAACAATAGTACGCCCAACCTTTTCAAAGCCACAGCAAGATGTCTTATCTGAAACAACTCTTTCTCAAATGGTAAAGCATTCTATTAGTGAATATGACCCAGTAATGAAAGTTAAGAAAGTTAAAGGCGTTAGGAATCCAGATAGAACCTACTCTATCTCAATAACACTACTTCTTCCACCGAGGCACTACATTCCATCTACCATCTCTGACTTACAGCAGTATGTACAAGATTGTCTCGAAAAGTTTGGCTCAATTATGGTGAAGTCTGTTTCGGTAGAAATAGAGGAATGGAGCTAGATAGCCTCTTTATTACTATTGCTATTAGGTTTTCTTTTGTTCTTTGCTTTAGTCTTCACTGGCATCTTTTGGACTTTATTCTTCTTGTTTTTCTTTGGTTTTAGGCCATTATATTTCAAAACAAGAGCAACGGCTCTCTCTAGCTCATAATTTGCAGGAGTAATAGGGCTAAGCATAATCTTTGCCTGTCTAAAGCCATCCTTCATATGTTCATCCCAACTTATTAAGTGACTTCTATCAACAATTATTGCTGCTCGTATCATATAGTAAATCATCTCATCTCTGCTAAGAGGAGCTGATGATTTGCTCTTTACATCCATCACTTTTTTATCAAGTTCACTTAAACTTTCCATTACAGATGGAAGCTCAGAGTGAAGGGCGTAAGAAGGTAGAATATATTGCAACAAGCGATAATGATATAGCTCATGCATTATATCTTTTGCATGTCCTGAAGAGAGAATTTTCATAACTTCATCTGTCAATCTTGAAGGAGGACAAGAAAGAAGATTTTGAGCATTGAAGAAGATAGCAATTCTGACATTTAAACAAAGAGAAAAGCCTGTTGTTACCTTGTATTTAATTGCCCTAATCATTCTTACAGGATCTTCAGAAAAAGCATAAGAAAGAGGAATAAGACTTCTTATCTTCTTTTTCTCAAAATCCTCTAGACTCGATGAGAAATCTAATAGTTCAGATGTTCGTGGGTTATAATAAAGGCTATTAATAGAGAAGTCCCTTCGCCTTGCATCTTGCTCTATTGTTCCATATATATTGTTATTACCTTCTTCGAAGTTTTCTTCATCACTACGGAAAGTTGTTACTTCAATAATCTTGGAGCCAAAGAAGAGATGGACGATTCTAAATCTCTTGCCAATAATTCTGCTATTCCAAAACAACTTCTGAACTTGCTTTGGCGATAGAGATGTCCCTATATCATAATCCTTAGGAGAGTTGCCTAAGAGAATATCCCTAAGAGCGCCTCCAACAATATAGGCCTCTCCACCGGAGGCTTGTATTTTTCTGATAGCCCAAAGCGCATCCCTATCTATCATTGAGTTTCGTATGGGATGTTCTTTAGCTGTATATATTTTGCAAACAGGGACACTTTTGCCCTTTTCATTTGTCTTATATCTAACAAACACGAGTTACTATCTTATACAGATTGCTTGAGCTAAACAAGTGATGAACAAATGAGTTTTCTACCTAGTGAACAAAAACTCTTTTTTGTTTACACTTAAAAGAGGAGAGAGCGAGATGATTGAACCAATAGTTTTAAAAGGTTTTCGTGATAGTCTTCCAAAAGAAGAAATTCCTAAAAGAAAAATAATTAATACACTTGAAAAAGTCTTCCAGTCTTATGGCTTTGTTCCAATTGATACGCCTGTTCTAGAGTACAGTTCTGTCCTCTTAGGAAAAGGCGGAGGAGAGACTGACAAACAAGTTTTCCTCTTTAAAGACAATGGCTCTAGAGACGTTGCAATGAGATTTGATTTAACTGTCCCATTTGCTCGCTTTTTAGCTTCTCACACGGCAGAGCTAGCATTTCCTTTCAAGAGATACCACATTAACAAAGTATGGAGAGGAGAAAAACCACAAAAAGGAAGATATAGAGAGTTCATCCAATGTGATTTCGATATTGTTGGCACAGACAATGCTCAGGCCGACTATGAAATTCTTTCCATGATGGATAATTCATTCTCTGCTCTTAACATAAAGGATTACACATTCCACCTATCACACAGAGGGCTCTTTAACTCATTCTTAGAAAAAATTGAGTTAAAGGATAAGTCTGTTGAAATTTTGAGAACAGTAGATAAGCTACGCAAGATTGGATCTGATGAAGTAAAGAAGCTTCTTATTGAGCTTACATCCTCAGAAGAAAAAGCTAATTTGATTCTCTCTTATATTACAGCTGGAGACAATAAGAGTTTTGAAGATACACTTTCTTCTCTTGTCGCTCTTGTTGGAGAAGAAAACGAGAGTTCAAAGAGGCTAAGAGATATCTACTCTCTACTTGTTAATACAGGTTTGGAAAGCCACTTTGTGCTAGACCCATCAATTACAAGAGGCTTGGATTATTATACAGGCATAGTCTATGAAACATTCCTTGATGAATTGCCACAGCTCGGCTCTGTATGTTCTGGTGGTCGTTACAATGATTTAGCTAACCTCTACACAAAAGAAAAGCTTCCTGGAGTAGGTTCATCAATAGGACTCGATAGACTTCTTTCTGGTTTAGAAGAATTAAATAGCCCACTACTCTCTTCTTCTGAATCTGCAGATGTATTGGTAATCTACAAGGAAGATAGCCTCATTGATGCTGAAAAGGCCGCAAAAGCTCTTAGAAAAGAAGGTATTAAAACAGATGTCTACCTCGATGAAGGAAAGATGAAGAAGGTCTATGATTACACAGAAAAGAATCGTATCCCTTATTTACTCACTGTTTCACCTTCTCTCTCTCTTAAGAACCTAGCAACTAGAGAGATAAAAGAACTAGATAATATCGAAGAGGTAATAAAGAAATTAAAAGCGTGATTGATTATACTTCACTACCCGTATATAAGCATAAAGACCAAATACTACAAGCCCTTTCGTGTAACCAAGTAATCATTGTTGAAAGTCCAACAGGAAGTGGAAAAACAACACAGATTCCACTCATTTTAAATGAAGCTGGTTACACAGAAAAGGGAATTATTGGTATAACGCAACCTAGACGTATAGCGGCACTTAGCGTATCAGAATTTATCAAAAAGCAAATTAATGATACTCAATCTTTTTGTGGCTATACGATGCGCTTTCATGACACAACAGATAGTACAACACGCATTAAGATAATGACAGACGGCATTATTCTTCAAGAAGTAAAGGCCGATCCTCTACTCTCTCGCTACTCTGTCATCATGGTAGATGAAGCTCACGAAAGAAGCCTTAATATTGATTTCATTTTAGGATTATTGAAAGAGATAATAGAAAAGAGACCAGAGCTAAAAGTAATAATATCGAGTGCAACTATAAACACAAAGGTCTTCTCTGACTTCTTTTCGTCAGCTCCAATTGTCTCAATATCGTCTCATCCATTTCCTGTTCATATTTCTTATATTCCAATAAGGCTAGATAAGGAAAATGAAGATAAGTATTACTTTGAAATAGAAAAGCTAGTCTTAAGTGCCCACAAAAGAGAAGATGGCGGAGATGTGCTTATATTTCTTCCAGGAGAAGCTGAGATTAAAACATGCATTAATGCATTAACTATTTCATCTATTCTTAATCCAAAAGATTATGTAATCTATCCACTCTATGGTAGGCTCTCAAAAGAGGAACAAGAGAGGGTCTTTATCCCAACACCTGAAGGTGCAACTAAAGTTGTTGTATCGACAAACGTTAGTGAAACTTCGCTCACAATAGACGGAATAAGAACTGTAATCGATTCAGGTTGGGCTAAAACGAACTACTACAACCAAAGAAACTTCACATCTTCTCTTATTCCAACGCTTATTTCTAAGGCATCAGCCGATCAAAGAAAAGGAAGAGCAGGAAGAACAAACAGTGGTATTTGTTATCGTTTATATAGCAAAGAAGACTATGAGCGAAGAAGAGAATTTAATGAAGAGGAGATACTCCATTCAGACCTGGCTGAAGTAGTTCTAAGGATGTGCGAGCTTGGAATTTATAACCCAACGTCTTTCCCATTCATTACTAAGCCAAAAAAAGAATCTCTACTTAGTGCAATTGAAACTCTTAAATACATTGGAGCAATAGAGGAAAACCTTCACCTAACTTCCATTGGCGAAATGATGATTAAGTTTCCTCTTGTACCAAGATTATCGCGTGTTATTGTTGAAGCTATTATGAACTATCCAAGAGTCCTGGAAAGAGTTTTAATAGCTGTTTCGTTCTTATCAACAAAGTCACCCTTCATTCTTCCACAAGGGGAAGAAGATATTGCTAGAGAGGTGCAGCATATTCTTGTAGATAACCCCAATGGAGACTTTGCAGCTTATCTTTCTCTCTACTATAAGTATGTAGATAAAAAAAGTGAAAAGAGCAAAACAGAGTTTTGTAAAAAGCTCTATTTAGACAAGCAAACAATGGACGAAATCGTCCATATAAACTCACAACTAGAAGAAATTGTCTCTCTTATGGGTATTCCTATTGCTAATCAATCAGATAGCATAAAGGATTACCTTATCTGTCTGGCTTCTGGCCTTCGACAATACATTTGCATTAAAGCCCAAGCCTATTCTTATCGCTCTATTAAGGCTAGTGAGATATATATTCATCCTGGTTCTTCATGGTTTAGAACAAGACCTGAGTTTATCCTAGCTGGCGAAATAGTGCAAACAACAAAGATGTATGCACGCTCTGTCTCACCCTTAAAAGCTGATTGGATAAAAAGCATTAGTCCTGAGCTACTCTCTGCGCTCCTTTCTCCAATTAAGAATGAGAAGAAAGTAGAAAGAAAAGAAACAAAAGTAATTCGAACTGGTGAGTTAAAGAAATACGAAGGAAGAAGAAAAGGACTCTACTATGTTCCAATTATCGACCTTAAGAAAATTAGCGATAGATGCAACAATAGAATGTATCTTGTTTGTGGCTCTAAAGTTGGAGTTGAAGAAGTAAAGACAAAGGATATAGATGGCATTCTATCACTAATAAAAGAGAAAAAGACTCCATTGAAGAGTAAACCAAGAGTTCATTTTAATGCCAACTCTAAGAGCTCTACTATTAAGGATCAACTTAACTATCTTCTCTCGCCTTATGATACTAAAAAGAACTTCTCATATATCTCACTAGAAGAAAATAATGGAGATTATTACTTAGGAGTAAAGAGTAAAATAAAAGATGCGATTATCTCATCATTATATGCCCTATCTCTCCTTGTAGAAGACATTCCAAAAGAAGAGAAAGAGCTTAAGCGACAGATAGAAGGAAGGATAAAAGCATACGAAAGGGCATTAGACAAGTAAAGCTAAAACTTGCTCGTCCGTTAGAGTCTCTAAGACAGGCTTTCCAAGCTCCGAGAGAAGAACAAATCTAGTTTTTCCACCCTTCTTCTTTTTATCTTTCTTTGTTGCATCTAAGAATGCCATATAATCACTCTTTCTAACTTTTTCATTAGCAGAAAATGGATAAGAAGAGATTAGATTAATTGCGTAAAGATAAAACTCTTCATTCGTAACACCAAGTAATAGCCCCGCAGTTAGAGCTTTTTTCATTCCCCAAACAACAGCCTCTCCATGGCTAACAGAGTAAGAAGTAATACTCTCAAGGGCATGACCAAAGGTATGACCAAAGTTAAGAGCGCTTCTTATTCCCTTCTCTTCTCTAGGGTCTCTTTCGATATAGCTCTTTTTTACATAAAGGGAGAGCTTAACAATCTTTTCTAATTCATCGACATTCCGAGAAAGAATTCTTTCCTTTTCATTTATGAGAATATTATATAACTCATCATTATCTGCTAAAAGAGCATGCTTAACAACTTCGCCCATTCCTGAAAGGAACTCTCTATCAGAGAGACTCGAGAGTGTGTTGATATTTATAATAATATCATCAGCAGGATAGAATGTCCCAACGAGGTTTTTTAGACCGTTATAGTCTATTGCGGTCTTTCCCCCAAGTGTTGCATCAACCATGCAAAGTAGTGTTGTTGGATATAAGCATAGTCTTGCTCCCCGCATATATAAAGATGCAGCAAGAGAGGTCATATCACAAATAACACCACCACCGAGAGCAATGAAATAACTATCTCTAGCAAGCTCATTTTCCAAAGCAAATGAAAGAATTTTGTCTATACTCTTCCATTTTTTATTCTCCTCACCACTCTTTAAAACAATAGTTTTCTCAGGAAAAGGTGAAAGATAAGAGGTATTTTCATCTGCAACAATTACAAATGAATTGAGATTAAGCAGATAGTTTTTTAAGCCATCGCAATCGCGTGTAAAATATAGACTCGTTTCCTTATCAAAGCACTTTAAAACAAATTCTTTTTCCATTATTTCCTTCTTCAAAGCCTCATTTTGCCTTAAGCGTAACAGAGGATGCGAACTCTGAGTTTATGCATGCATAAGAGAATGCACCATTATTCTTTTCAGCTAAACGTTTCACAGACTCAAGAGCAATATCATTATCTTTATCAAACTTTAAGTCAAAATCGTCGTTAATTGTGTTTTTAGTCTGAATTAATAAGACACTCTTTGATGGCATGTATAGTGTCAACTCTACTTCCTTTTTACCCTCTCCTATATCTTTTGTCTTCGCTAAAGCATACTCTAATAAATTCGATAAGATTAAAGATACATCTGTTTCATCTATTATGAGTTCTTTTGGAATATTTATTTCAGTAACAAGAGAAACTCCTTCACTCTTCATAAGGCCATAATAATAGCCAATAACACTATCTATTTGCATATTGCTACAGAATGTCTTCTCTACATTAGGTATTCTTTTTACTGCTTTAGATAGATATTCTTTAGCCTCTTTTAGTTTATCTCTTTCCAAAAGTTCATAAACATACATCAAATGATGACGCATGTCATGACTAGCCCCTTTTGCCTCTTCTATTGAATGCTCTAACTCCTCATAGCGATTACGTTCGATAGACAATAGTTTTTTCTCTTTCTCTAGCTTAGCGTTTTTATTTAAGTTTGACGCCATAAAGAAGAAAAGAACATAAAACAAAAGCAAAAGCAGTAAGAGAGATATATTTAAAGCAAGGTAGCCAACCTTTACTCTTCCGACTAAAAGAGTTGATGTATAGCGTGGCGTAGTAAATAGATTAAGGATGATGAAAACAAGAGGAAGAACCCAAAAAACATACCAAGTCTCTGCAAAATTCTCATCTTCAATTAATTGGCTAACTCTCTCCTTAACAACTTTATGTGAAATGAGTAGAAAGAAGAGGCAAACTAAGTTGTAAATTATTGCAGACAAAAGAGTAAGCCATACTTGGCTTTCTTCATAGTATTCATCATTGATGAATAATATATTAATTGAACGAACAAGACTCTTAAGAAGAGCAAAAAGGGCAACAACAGAGAGTGCAACGCTTACCTTTTTTAATAATGGTTGCGATATTGTTTTAGAGTAAAATACAAAGAGAATAATTGACGATAGAAAAGCTAAGTAGGAAGTAGGAATTCTAAAAGAATAAGCAATAAAAGTAGAAAGCGCTATAAGACCAACAATTGCTAGCACATGAAAAATCTTTAGCTTGTTCCCTTCTTTTTTTATGCATGAATTAAATGGTAGATAGGAAAGAACAAGACCTGGAACAATAACAGAGAGTTCAAGAACAATTCTAATTACATCTACCATCTTTCACCTCAAAAAAACAATAAGATTTTTATCCAATTCATGCAACAAAGATCTTTATTCTCTTTTAAAAATTTTGTCTTCTTAGAGCAATGGCAACATTCATTATGCCCAAGGATCAAGCGCTTTTGGCTCTCTAATTGCTGTTAAAAGATATTGTTCCCATAAAAACCATTTTCCGTCACTATTGCGTAGTCTTAGTTTAATTGGTCTTGGACTATCTGCACCAGAAGATGAGAGAAATAGCTTCATATATCCATTCTCTTCTCTAGAAGTATTATTGCTTTCAACAATAATTTTATATGGTTTGTTTGGCACATAGTTGTTATCTGGAGTTGCTCCGACAAAGTAAGAGAAAGGAATATATGTCTTTCCTCCCCTAAAACGGTCATTTATAAATGAAATCTCCATTCCGTTCATTGGCCGGGGACCACGAAGAAAGTTTAGCATCTCCAAACCTTTTTCTTTATTCTCTGCATATGCGCAAAGAGCACATACAGTAAGAGAAGCTGTCTTAAAAGGTGTATCGAGACTAGCTTCTGGCAACACCTTTAGTTCCTCAATGTTTGATGGAAGCGCAGTAAAAACGAAAGTTTCATTTTCTTTCATTTCTTGTTTTTCATTATTAAAAGTAGACATAATTAATGCTCTCCTTTATTTTTATT
>DHMZ01000102.1:0-4125 GCA_002406055.1 Spirochaetales bacterium UBA4629 | reverse complement strand
TTTTTATTTCTATTTTTAATCGAGTAAATCACCACAAATACGCCAAACAGGCTCCTTCTCATAGTGCTGACGTATGCTCATCTTCGAAAAAGATGAGACATTATTGGTATCTGCTCCAGAGTTGATGAGCAGACGTAGGATACGAGTAATATCTTCTCGCATCTCATCTGTAATTGGATGACCAGGATAGTCAAGCTCTGTTTCTTGGTTTACTTTGGGGCATAATCTATTTATTTCACCAACGGCTTCCATAAGAACATTACGACCATAATAATCTGTTTTCTTAACATCTGAACCCAATTCAATCATCCTCTCTAGAAAAGAGAAGGCTTCATCTGATTCTTCTTTTGTATGTTTCCATACTAAGTTTTCGATATTCTTTCCATCTCACTCTAGGCGTCTTGAGTTCCATATCGCAATATTTGTTGCATCAAAAAGGACAGGATAGCCATCGCTACATAGTTTTCTTTCTGCTATGTAGTTCACATCAGCACCATTCTCTAGAAGGAAGAACGCAATTTTTTTATGCCATCCTGTACAAAGTGAAACTTGTAGTGGCGACATGAAGCGTGTATCTAAAGGTTTCTTTGGAGCGGGAATATTCACTAAAAGAGGATTATTACCAACCAAAGCCTTAATGCTTTCTAAATCATCATTTCTTATGGAAGCAAAAAGGTATAGTCTTTATCATTAGGCATAATCTCCCCCACTTAAAAGCTTTGTGAGCTTGTACATTATTATTAAAATGCACACCTATAATACGTCAATAAATATTTATTAATTTTTTAGTATTTATATTAAAGCTTCTTTTCTCTTTTTCTATAGACCAAAAGAGTAAAAGAGAGAAAAATATGCTCTATGGAACTCTATTTTGATAATGCAGCAACCACAATGATGAGCAAAAAAAGTATTGAGAGTTATACAAATACTGCTCTTCTCTTTCCAGGTAATCCTTCTTCTAATCATCGTTTAGGAGAGAAAGCTAAAGAGGAACTCGAAAGAAGACGAGATCATATAGCTAGCATTCTTGGTGTCGATAGCTCCTCGCTCACATTCACTTCAGGAGCAACAGAATCTATTAGCCTCTTCTTCTCTTCTCTTTTATGGTTAGAGAAAGGAAGAGTAATTATTTCTCGTATAGAACATGAAGCTGTCTCTAGTTGGTCAGGATATCTAAAAAAGCAAGGTTGGGATGTTGTTAGCTTAAAGACAAAGGGTGGCTTTGTTGATAAAAACGAACTAAAAGCATTGCTCACACCTGAAACACGTGCTGTTTTTATAATGAGTGTAAACAATGTTGTTGGAACAATAGAGCCAATAGAAGAACTAGTAAAAACAGTTAGAGATTTTGAAAAGAGCATAAACCATAGAATTTATTTCTTTTCAGACTCTGTACAAGCTCTTGGAAAGACAGATCTAAACTTAAAAAAATGGGATATAGATGGAGCTTCTTTCTCTGCCCACAAGATTAATGGGCCAAGAGGTGTTGGGCTCTTATACGCTAAAAACCCCAATATGATAAGGCCTCTGGCAAAGGCAGGTGGGCAAGAGAATCAAAGGCGAGGCGGAACCGAAAATCTTCCAGCCATTGCTGCTTTCGATACTGCTTTAAGCGAATGGTATGAAGAAAAAGATGAGATAGAAAAAAGAGCAAGAGCTATAAAAGAGTATCTTATAAAAGAGCTAGAAGCTTTGAAGCTCAAGATTCTTTCTCCTGAAAATTCTTCTCCGTTTATTCTCTCATTCGAAGCACCGCTTCCTTCTGAGGTTTTTACTAGAATATTGATGGATAAAGGAATATGTGTCTCTGCTGGTTCTGCTTGCTCAAATAACGCAAAAGGTAAAACTGAAAATGTACTTGAAGCAATGGGAATAAAGAATCAAAGTGCAAGAAAAGCAATAAGAGTAAGCTTAGGGCGAACAACGACAATTGAAGAAGCAAAAGAATTGAGCAAAGCTTTAAAGGAAATATGTAATGGGTGAACATTTATACCTCATCAAAGAAGGAGAAATATCTCTTAAAGGTGGCAATAGAATCATCTTCGAGAGACAATTAAGAGGAAATATTAGAGCCAAATTAAAGGGCTATGACTGTCATATGGATAAAACAAAGGGAAGAATTTACCTCTTTGTTGATGACAGTTGTCCTAAAGAAAGAATTGAGATGGCACTAAGTACAACGTATGGCATAACAGGTTGGGCCGAAAGCTTTAAAACAGAAGAAAAAACTATAGATTCTATTCTATCAAAGGCAGAGGAAATTCTTTCTTCTTCTCCTTTTTCAAATGAAGGAAGCTTTAAAATAGATGTTAGGCGAGAAGATAAAGCTTTCCCTTACTCTTCTCTAGAAATTGCAATAAAAGTTGCAGATATAGTTGAAAAGTATTACCCAAATCTTTCTGTTGATTTAAAGAACCCAGATTACACATTAACTATTGAAGTAAGAGATAATTGCTATCTTTACACAGATAACAAGAAAGGCTGTGGTGGCCTTCCTGTTGGAACTGCAGGTAGAGGGCTATTGCTTCTTTCTGGTGGAATAGATAGTCCTGTTGCCGGTTCTCTTATGGCAAAAAGAGGAATAAGGATGGATTCTATCTATTTCCATGCTTATCCATACACATCAGAAAAAGCATTAGAAAAGGTAAAGAAGCTAGCCTCTTTAATCGCGCCATACTTACAAGGAACAAGACTCTTTGTTGTGCCATTTACTAAGCCACAAGAATATATTAGAGATAACGCAATCGAAGAAGAAGCAACTCTAATGTTTAGAGCTGCTATGCTAGAAACAGCTGATTTAATTGGCAAAAAAACCCATAGCCAAGCCATCATAACAGGAGAAGCAGTCTCGCAAGTTGCATCTCAAACATTGAGTGCAATGGTCTTTACAGATAGTATGACAGACTCTCTAGTATTAAGACCTCTTTGCGGAATGGATAAAGAAGAAATCATCGATAAAGCAAAGGCTCTTGGCACATATGAGACATCAATCTTACCATATGAAGATTGCTGTGTTGTCTTTTCTCCAAAGCATCCTGTTACAAAACCAGATAAAGAGGAGACAAGAGAACACTACTATAGCTTGAATATGACTGCTTTAATTGAGGAAGCTGTCGCAAATAGCACTGTATATACATTCTCTCCAACAGGAGAAGAACGATTAAACGAAGAAATAAAAGATAATGAATAAACTAAAACAATATTGGTATTTGGTCTTTTTTGCCCTTACTACGGTAATACTTTTTATTATCCATCCATTAAGTGGAAGTGAGTTAGTTTCATTAAATTGGCAAAGTATTATAACTATAGTTATCTTTTTCTTTCTTGAAGAAGGAATAAGAAAAGAGAAGCTAATTCTTCCACTCTTTAAGGTCGCCAATTCGGTTAGATCTCTACCTTTTTTGTTTTTCTTACTGCTACTCTCTTCCTTTGTTTTTTCTCTATTTATCTTTGACTTTTATACAGTCCTAATCTTCATTCCTTTTACTTTGAAACTGCTAAAAGAGAGTAAAAAAGAGAGTTATGCACCACAGCTTTGTGCTTTAATAACTCTTTCTTCGATAACCTCCAATGCAATATCTCCACAAGGAGAAGCTAACATATACTTATTTTCGTCCCAAGACTTTAATCTTTCTTCTTTTCTCTCTTCTACGCTTCCTTTTACAATTATCGCAATTGTTATTTTTAGCATTGAAGCATTATTAGTGTTGAGGAAAAGCAAAGGTGAAGAGATCTATCTTCATATTGAAAATGAAGATTATTGGGATAACGAAAAGAAGGGCCTAAGAATCTTTTACATAGCATTCTTCTTAGTGCTAGTATTCCTTCGCCACTTCAACACAATAGACATCTTTATAGTTGTCGCTCTTTCGCTACTTATCTTCGATAGGTCTATATTTAAGAAAGCTGACTACTCTATTTTGCTAACACTTCTATTTGTTATGCTTTCGTCTTCAATTCTCAAATTAGCTAATTTCAATCTCAACGAAGTTATATCTATCGTACTAACAAGACTAGGTGCTCTAACGCTCTTTGGTGAAGATAAAACAGCATTGAACAAAACACTTATTAGCAGTTTTGTTTCTATCTCTTTACCACTAATTTTTGCTATAAGAGAGCTAAAAG
>DHMZ01000114.1:16228-18493 GCA_002406055.1 Spirochaetales bacterium UBA4629 | reverse complement strand
TCAACAAGAGTTTTATCCAATGAAAGAGACGCTCTACTTTTAAGGGTAACAAGCTTTACAGATAAATCAACGTGACCACGCACACATACTTTTTTTATCTCATTATCAATATACTCTTCATATGATGAGAGAAGTGAGCTTATGCTATGTGAGATATCTAGATATCTATTATTGTAGCTTTTAACCTCAACTGTTATTACATAATCGGCACATGAGAATTCTCCACTGCCATAGCCTGTCATACTAGTCATCTATTTCAACCTCTGTATTATTGATTGTAACAACTCCCCTATTCGTTTCACTTCTAATTGATTCTACCAATGAAATACATTCGTCCTTACTATTAGTAATACTTACTCCGGTAAGTGAACGAGAAAGCGGAGAGTAAATAACTTTCTCAATCTCTTTTAAGAAAGATTTTATACTCCTTTCTTCTTTATCACCACAAATTATTAAATAATATGAAGATGAAAAATAGTTTGCCCAGTAACGAGAAGAAACAATAGCGTTTATTCCTGGATGGAATACAACAATTTTGTTTACTATCTTATTCTTATTCTCTTTGGCTTCTTTTAGCGTCCAAAAAGAAAAATAATCACCATCTCTAAAAGAAAAAGAGGGTGCACTAAAGCGCATCCTCATTTTTTCATTTACTTCAGGCTTTTTTCGACTGAATATTGAGGGCATAGTCTTACTTTGAGAGCTTAGCGTTGCACTCTTTGCAAATCTTGACTTTGTTTCCATCAATTTCCTTCTCATAAAGGCACTTGATAGCAGTTCTCTTACATACTGGGCATTCTGCTCTACCATTATTGAACTGATCTCTAATGCCGCTACCTCTATGTGCTTTGGACATGTCTTTCTCCTTAAGTGTTAATTAACTGATTTAGAATAGACTAAAGAATGTGTTAGGTCAAGATAATGAAAAAGCTATCTTAACTTAATGACTAATGTTAGTTGAATTAGTGAATGAGAATAGTACTGCAGTAATAATTCTTTAAAAATAGGATTGATTCTAGCTGCATTTACTTTGACATCTGACAGAAAAAAATAACTTACATCTTACTACAATTTAAAAACAATCTATTATTTGCTTTAATTATCAAAAGCCCTAATTGGACGAACATAGTATTGTTCTTCACAACTTTTACTATACTCAGTTCCATTATCAAAACTCAAACTAATCACACTATCATAGCCGTTCTCAGAGCTAGACCAATAGCAATAATCTGTAGGGAAATTATCAATATGTTTTTTTACTGTATACATGCTGTATAATTCATCTCTTGATGGAAGGAACCAATCTCTATAACCATTAAGTGAATAGAGATTAGCAACCCTTGCTGCATATAGGTCAGTAAATCCACCAGTAGTTAAACTAATTTTTGCCTCCGTAGCCATTTTAGCAACAAGCTTATCTGTATTTTTACTTCCATCTCCTAGCACTTTTCCAGTTATTGTTTCAAGAGAACCATGAGCAGAAGAACTATAGTAATACCCAAATATATACTTTCCAGGGAGATTTTCAGGTGCAGCCTCTAGATATCTCCAGTTACATTCAGAAGAAGTTAATCCATCTCCATTTCCATACTTATTATCTGCGTCACAATCGTAAAAAACAATTCCGCCAGCAGGACCACTAGAGCTTAGTTCAACATAAGAATCACCGCGTGCCCACTTCGATAAATCTGATGATGCTACAATCTTTAAGTTGGTATATTTAGAATCTGCAAAAGAAACATAGTTATTCTGTATTTTGTCTGTTATATCGACATATTCTCCATTATCAAAAGAACAATAAACTCTCATATCTTCAGAGCTTTTTGAGATATATAAATATCCTGGAAAATATTCACTGCCATTGTTTACCGTTATCCATTGATGTGGAAAGTCTAATATATCACAAATATGTTCATAATCTTTTGTTTTATTTGTCAAAATATCAACCGTATCAGTAATAGGAATACCATAATCGTCACCTAGTACATTTGTTGTTTTAACTTCTAAATCATATGTGTTAGCAGGTAAATTCAATGACTTTGTAAACATTTTGTAAGCACCATTAATAGCTCCATCAGCTTTAAAATCAAACTCAAATTTAATTTCTTCTGAAATTTCTTCTGTGCTAGAAAGCGTACATAGTATCTTATCCATAGTCATAACATCTTTTGGAATACTAAGCTTAAAGTTAAAAGTCCCCTTCCCCTCTTTTAATTGGAATGTCACGTCCTTCTCTTCATAAGGAAGTATTTCAATATCTTGTGA
>DHMZ01000114.1:0-16169 GCA_002406055.1 Spirochaetales bacterium UBA4629 | reverse complement strand
TTCCCTCTGCCCCATAAGCTTCTATATAGACATTCCATAAACCACTCTCAGTTAGTAAAACGATAAATGATGGTACTTTGGATTCTTTTTTAATATATGTTTCTCCAAGTTTGCCATAAAAAACATACTTTTTTATTTCAGATTGAAATGAACTTTCTATTTCATCAACTTTTAGTAGGTTAACTTGTTTTTTATTATCACAACTGAAAAATAGTAAAAGTACTGCAAATAGAATGATGAAAGATTTCTTCATTTTTGACCCCTTGATCCTTTTATTTGTTTATCAAAACTCATGAGACTCTCTCTTACAATTAAACTTTATATTGCAAAGTAACTTGTCAGCAAGATTTTTTTCTTTTGCTACAGACTACAACTTACATCTTGCTTTTTATGTTATTTAAGAGAGCTAGCGAGAATCCTCGGTAATTCAATTACCGAGTAGTTCACAATTAAAAGATCTATCTTCACTTAATCTCCATTTGTTAAATTGCTCACTTATGTTGACCATTAATTATGGTCAGTAATAAATTAAGATAAATCAAATAAAGGAGCATTTTTAATGCAAGTAAAAAAATTAATTCTTGTATTTTCAATTTTGTTACTAGCCCTATCTCTTCCACTTATGGCAACAGGTGCAAAAGAAATACTTGAGGAAGAAAAGCTTTCAGAAACAGTTAATAGCGTAGATGTAGCAACTCCAAATTATGCTACAGTTGATAAAACCGATCTAATTCAGGCTTTTAACTATGCTTATTCATATATGACAGTTCAGTCATTATATAGCCAAGGAATCTCAATCAATGGTGCTTATTGGCTTAGAGCTATTGATGATGCTGAAAATATGAGTGACACTTCAGCATTCCTTCTAGATACTTCAGAAATGGAAAGCGCAATCTCTTCATATACAACAGATTACTACCAAGCAGGACTAAAAGATGATGCAGGTGCTATTCTCTCTAATGAAGAGCTAGCTAATCTTTCTGCCCCAGAAACACTATTAGAGAAGTTCTCTTATGCTTATTCACTCATCTACACAGCACAACTAAAGTACATGAATGGTCTCGATATTTCTGCCCCTGAGTTTAAGCAGGGTGCTGCTGATGCTCTCTACAATGTTGCTAATCCATTAATGACAACAGACGAGTGCCAGAGTGCTGTTGAAAACTATGCTGCTAAACTTGACGAAGAGTATGAAGAATACTTAAAGGTTGTCTCTGAAGAGAACTTAAAAGCTGCTGAAGAGTTCTTAGCTACAAACAAAGGCAATGAAGAGATGATTGAACTTCCTTCAGGTGACTTGATGGAAATCGTTAGCGAAGATGAAGAACTTGGTGCAACACCAAGCGAGACAGACTCTGTTATCGTTGACTATGACCTCTATCTATTAGACGGCAGCGAAATTGACAGTGGAACTGATGTAACATTTGATCTTCAGAACCTTATTCCTGGATTTGTTGAAGCTGTAACAAACATGAAAGTCGGACAGGAGTGCTACGTATATATTCACCCAGACTATGGTTATGGTGAACAAAATACAGGAACAATTCCTCCTCAGTCACTTCTTGTATTCCGCATTTACCTGAAAGGCATAGCAACACCAGAAGTTACAGAATAAAAACGTAAGCTCTAGAGTAAATATCTAGGGCTTTTTTGTTAACAAAATACTACTTATTTACTATTATTCTCTCGGGAGAAAAAAATGAAGGAAAACAAATCTAGTTTTTTTACTGAATTCAAGAAGTTTGTTATGAGAGGCAATGTCCTCGATATGGCAGTTGGTATTGTTGTAGGTGGAGCATTCACTCAGATTGTTCAATCTGTTGTTCAAGATATCATAAACCCAGTCATTGGTTTGTTGATTGGAAAAATTGACTTCAAAGAACTTAAGGTTGTTCTTGTCCCTGCAACAGAAAGTGCTAGCGAAGTTGCTATTCGCTATGGTGCTTTAATCCAGAACATTGTTCAGTTCTTACTTACTGCTCTTGTTCTTTTTGTTGTTATCCGCTCTGTTAATAAGATGAGAGAAAAGAGAGAAAAGGAAGAAGAAGCAAAAGAAGCGGCAGAGAAAGTAGAAGTACAAGAGGAGAAGAAAGAGTCTCCTATTGAACCTGTTGTAAAAGAAGAAACACTTCTTCTCAGAGAGATTAGAGATCTATTAAAGAAAGAAGAAGCAAAAAAACAAAATTAAGCCTTAACTATAGATTCTTTTTTCATTGTTAAGTAATTATTCTTAAAAAAAGAAAAACATAAACTCTTTACTTAAGTCCCCTTATTTGTATGTTACAATTAAGGGGTGTTTTATTGGAGGCTCTATGAGAAAACTATTTATTCTTTCACTTATTCTTATATCATTTACACTTTTTTCTTGCTCAACAATAAAAAAAGAAGCTACCCCTTCTTCCTCTATTACTAAAATTGAACCAGAAAAAAGAGAGGATAAAAGTATATATGATGTTGAAAAAGAAAAAGATGAGAAAAAGGAAGAAATAGAAAAAGAAGTAGTAGTAGATAACATAGTTACTTTAGATAAAAGTACTCCGCACGAAGAAGAAATTCCATTTAATATATCAAACGAAAAAGAAGAAATAATTAATGATGAAGATAACCAAAAAATTGATGACACAAAAGAAACTATAGAGGAAACAAAAACAGAGATAAAATTAAGAGAACTATCAAATCTATTAGATGCTTTCAACTATGCTTATGGATATAGCAACATGGAAAAAATAAAAGAGGAAGGAATCTCTGTAATCTCTTCCTATTTTACTCTTGGTCTATATGATGCAACTATTAATAGATATGAACCAAGATTCCTCTCTTTAGATGCTATTTCGTCAACAATAAATGAATATGTAGAATCTTATTACTACAATGGTATTTCCTTTGATAAAGGAGAAAGAGTAACTACTCTTGAATCTTTATTAGAGATTGCCCCAACAACAGATTTAATTGAGCTTTTTTCGTATGCATATGGTTTTTCTATTGTAAGCGATTTACTTGAGGGAGAAGTAGATATACTCTTCATTCCGTTTGCATCTGGAATGCTTGATTCCCTTTATTCATCTACTCCACTTCTCGATAATACTCAAATAGAAAACGCGATTGATGCCTACATTATTTATTTAAATGAAGAATACTATAAAGAAATAGAAGAAACAAAAGAAAAAAATGAAGAGAAAGCAAAAGAGTTTTTAAAAGAAAACCTCAATAATGGCGTGGAAGAAATAGAAGAAGGTGTTCAGATTCTACTTCTCGATGAAGATGATACAATTGGCAATAAGCCAACGCAATACGACACTATAGTCGCTGACTACAATGAATACTACTACGATTATGATGAAGAAGATTTAGTAATAGTTGATGCTGTGTATATGGAAGAATTAAGCGTTATCACACTTCCTCGTGGCTTACAAAAAGCAATAACTAATATGCATACAGGACAAGCTATTAGAGCATTTATCGCTCCAGAGCTAAGTGGAATGGAAGATGGAGATGACACCATTCCACCATACTCTGTTATTGTTTATGATATAGCATTACACTCTATTTTATAAAACGAATGATAACGCACAAGTATTTTGGTAGAAAACCTCTTCTGTGTGTTCAACCATTCACTTGCTGGCTAATTTGTATCGCCAGTATTGTGAACAAAAATGAGGTAAAAGTAAAAATAACGAATTACTACTAATTTGAGAACTACTCGGTAATTAGATTACCGAGGATTCCCACTAGCTCTCCTAAAAATAAACTCTATAATTCTATAAACTCTGGCTTTAAAGATTTATCACTATCAAGAGGATAAATTGGCCTTTTAAGTTTTTTATAAGGAAGTCGCGAAAAGATTTCATTGGTGCTTCCATCTGTCAAAGCCATCATCGAGCGCTTAGCTATTTTCCTTATCTCCGGCTCAAGATATCCAAGTTTCACAACAATACATTTGCACTCTTCGCACTTAATACCCAAAACTCTCATCATCTCTGGATCATAACACCCAACATGGCCAGATGTTACAACCACATTAACGCCAGTGATATCTAAAAGTGCTAAATCATTGTTTTGTGCAAAAGGCCATTCTTTTACTAGAGATAGAACCTTAGCATTTATTTCTAAAGGAGTACTTGTCACTTTGTCATACCTTGCACCCAATAATCCTTTCACATATCCCCCAACGCCAACGCTGAAAGCCTCTTTTACAATATCTGGATCATAAAATGCTTGATAGACTAATGGAGGAGAAAGGGTCGTTAGCTCTTTATCACTCAATATCATTTTAAGGAAATTGGTTACATCTTGAGATGATCCCGCTGTAGGATTATCACCACTATCTGAAATAACAACAGGATATACTCCATCCCTAATAGATTCTTTAGCTTTTTTTATTGCTTCATCACATTCATATGTTTCGTTATAGAAATGAAACTTATCTCTTGTATTCCAAAATATATCTCCCAGTTCCTTTGCGTAGCGCTTAGCATCTTCTTCACTACGCTGAGTAACAACGAGAGCAGTAACTCCATTTTCTTCAGTGTCTGCCCAGGGAAAGCCTAGTAGATATGAAGCAGCCATCACACCTTCTTTTTTTTCATAATCACGTAATATTTTAGTTAAGCTCTTCATTGGTTCAACACTTGTCTCTGATTGTTCTCCTGCTACAAGCATTGGGATATGCACAGCTGCCATCTTTGGTTTAAGTTTTTTTTCTAAACACTCAAAAACCATCCTAGCCGCATGCTCCCCCGTTTGATATGTATCAGTATGAGGTGCACACTTATAGCCAACAAACCCATTTGCATTTTTTAGCATTCTTTCTGTAATAGTTGCATGCATATCAAGGGAAGAAAAAATTGGAATATCTGGAGCGATTTTTCTAATACTTTCAAGTAGATCTCCTTCAGCCTCTCCTATATCACGAACTCTCATAGAGCCATGAAGGGAAAGACATATAGCATCAAGAGGAAGATTTTTCTTTATACCATCTATCAGCTCTTTCTTTAATTGCAAATAATACTCACTATCCCATTCACCATTTGGAACAGCACGTGCAATTAAAGTCGGAATTACCTCGTAACCAAAAGAGAGTAATGCATGTATTACACCACTTATTGAGTCTTCTCTTTCTCCTCTTAAAAGTTCGTCGCCTCGTCTTACCCAAATATCACTGCGTGATGTAATGATAGGGTTAAACGTGTCAGACTCATGATGGAGTCCACCAACTAAAATGCGTTTTTTCATATCTCCTCCATTCTAATCTATGCCGATTATTGAAAAACGTCTTTCATCCTCTTCTGTTATACCTACCTGAGGAACCCTAAAAAGCCAATCAAGTATATAACATGCTGCTCCCATGCTTGGGTCATAACTGCTATCTTCAGAAACCTTTAATTTCATATATGGAAGTAATGCACCAAAACGATTCTTATATTCTTTTTCAATAACCTCATTTAAAACATCTATAAAAGGTTTTTCTGTTAGGAACCCACCAATGTATAAACATGATGGATCGATAAGACAGGATGAAGAGAGATAATTTGAAAAGACCTCTCTTATAAGAGCCTTTATGGCTTTCTTATCACTTTCCAAAGAAGAAAGCCTTGCATTAGATAGAGATACTTGATGTCCTGTACTATCAATCATATTTGAAGCAAACTCACCGGCTCTTCCATGAGAACCTTTGTAGAGTTTTCCTGAAATAACAAGTCCAGAACCTATTCCTATTAAAGGAACATCAGAAGGAAGATCTGTTACATCATGCTTTCTAAAAAGAATATATATAAAATCATCGAAGGAATTTCCTTTTAAAAGAAAGCGCAAGGCTGAACAATTAGCATCATTTTCAAAGAAAACAGGATATGGGTAATTCGATAAAAAGCTTGCAAAAGATACATTTTTAAGCCCATGAGTCCAACAATCTTCAACTGTAAACGGATCAGGATAGACAACTCCTGGGATAGCAATGCAAGCACCAAGTAGTTTAAAAGGAGAAGCTAAAGTCTCCGCTTTCTCGAGCGCCTCTTTAAGCCTCATTTTATAGAGTTCTACTCCTTTCTTTGAATACGTTACCGTGTAGCTAAGCTCAATTTTAAGCTTCACTTCGCCCAGAATGTTAACTAAAGAAAGTCGATAAAAACCTACAAGAAGTTCTATTCCTGCAACTAAACCCATATCTAAATTTAAAGAAAGGGCTTTTTGCTTTCGCCCTTTTCCGGAGGATTCTACCAAACCACATTCTTTTATTATGCCTTGATTGATTAGGCGTTGCGTACTGTAGGTAACCGTAGAGGCCTGAAGACCAAGCGTATCAGCTATCTCTATTCTGCTCATAGCTCCCTTTCTTAAAAGATTTAAGATAAGGCATGTATTAGCAATCTTCTGGTACTGACTATTGCCAACAGGAATCATATCATTTCCCTTATTGTTTCAACTCTCTTTTCATCTGTCTTAGTCAATAGGAACTCATCCTGTCTTAGAAGTCCTCCCATATAAATGTGGTCAGGATGAAAAATCATCTTTGATCTATATTCCCCTGGTAGATATATATGATATTCCTTCGCCCTAATTTTATTTTTTATTTTTTCAAAATTCCTTTCGTTTATTCCACATCCAGGCATTACTATGATATTGTCCCCTGCCCTTTGAACAAGCGAAGAGAGTAAATCGGCACCCTCAGCTACTGTAGCCTCTAAGCCACTAGAAAGGACTCTGTCTACTCCAAGCTCTATTAAGTCATCAAGGCTTTTGAAGGCATCTTTTGTCATGTCAAATGCTCTATGAAATGTAACAGAAAGAGGCCGCGCAAGCTCTATAATCTCTCTGCTTCTTTCCATATCAATAGTGCCATCAGGATTTAAAATGCCAAATACTATTCCGTTTATTCCAAGTTTTTTGAAAGCTTTTACATCTTCTTTCATAGTGGAAAACTCTATTTCAGAATAACAAAAATCTCCACCTCTAGGACGAATCATAGCATTGATAGCAATGTTTGTAAGACTCTTTGCCATCTTTACACTTCCCAGAGAAGGTGTAAGCCCCCCTTCAAAAAGATCACTGCAAAGCTCAACTCTATCAGCACCACCTTTCTCTGCTGCAATTACAGACTCTACAGAATCCAAGCATATCTCTATCAATGGTCTCATTTGACCCTCCTTATTAATTAGTTATTCTTTTATAGCTCCTTCTCCGAAGCCAGTTACTAATGCATTATGAGCGATAATGTAAAAAATGAACATTGGGATTGTTCCAATAACGAGTGCAGAGAATTGCAAACCATAATCTTGGTTTAATCTACCAGCAAAAGAATTAATAGTAACAGGTAATGAACGCATATTCTCACCACTTGTCAAAGTAAATACCAATAAAAATTCATTCCAGTTGTTCAAAAAATTCAGAACAGCAATTGTTGCTATTACTGGAGTTGATAGCATAACTATTATCTTCCAAAAAATATAACTATAGCTAGCGCCATCGATAATTGCAGCCTCAACTAGGGCATCTGGAATGCCTTTAATAAATGAAGAGGCAATCATTATTGCCATTGGAAGTCCAAACGCAATATATGGAAGGATAACACCTATTCGAGTATTATATAGACCTGTATTTGTTTCCATTATAAAAAGTGGGGTAATAACAGAATTAACAGTTATTAGAAGTCCCAATGTAAAGAGCGCCATGTATATTCGGCAACTTTTATACCTAAATTTTGTAAGTGCAAAACCTGCTGCAAGTGAAAGAATTACGACAGAGCCTGTTGAGATTAATGAATATAATAAGCTATTTAAAAAGGCATTAAAAATATTGCCATATTCAAATGCTTTTTTATAATTTGCCAAGGTTGGCGCCTTAGGTAGAGCGATAGGATGAATTAATATCTCGCCATTTAATTTAAAAGATGAATAAAACATCCAGACCATTGGCACGAGAGTAATAAAAGTAAAGAGAATAAGAAATACATATGAAAAAACTGTCCATCCATTAGATATCTTTTGAGTTCTTTTGTTTTTTTTCATTTTCTCCTCACTCATATTTTCTTTCAACTTTACTATATATATAGCGAGCCAATGAAATAAGGCCTACACTAAGAATTACAATTATTATAGAGACAGCACTACCGTAACCATAGTTACTGAATGTAAATGTTTGCTTATATAGATAGATTGCCATTACCGATGTATAATCAACAGGACCTCCACCAGTCATTGCATAAACCAAGTCAAAGCTCTTTAGACTACCACTAATTGCAAGTACAGAACATGTAAAGATTACATTCGAAAGAGCTGGAAGAACTATCTTTGCAATTATTGTAGACTCATTTGCTCCATCAATTGTTGCAGCTTCAAAAACAGAATCTGGAATGCGCTGTAAATTTGCAAGAAAAATAACCATATATAGGCTTGTATGTTGCCACAAAAGCACAACAAGTATTGGTAGCATTGCAAGATTTTTGTTCTCAAATATTTTAACAACATAATCTGGATTTTTAGTTATCATTCTTATAAATGCTGTATAAATTCCTACTGGTGAAAAAATCCTATTCCAAAGGAGCGCAACAACAACAGAGCTTATTGTTATTGGAAGAAAGATCATCATTTCGAAGAATTTTGAACCTTTAACCCATTTTCTATACAAAAGATAAGAAAGGATAATTCCAAGTGGAATTTGGCCTAAAACAGATATAAGTGTTATCTGAATATTATTCCATAAAGAACGTTGAAATTCGGGATCTTTAAATATATTTATGTAGTTACCTAGTCCCTCAAAACCGACCATCCTATATTGTCGCCATTTGGTAAAAGAGAGACCAAAACTAACGAGGATAGGAAATATTATGATACCAATATATATGACAAATGCTGGCATCAAAAGCATATAAAAACTTATTACTTTATCTTTAGATTTTAACATCTCCCCTTCCTTTTTGTAAGAGAGTGGTGAGCACACCACTCTCCTGAATTAAGTAAATTATCTCTCGTTTTGTTTAACGAATTTCTCGTATTTCTCAGCAATGGTCTTTGGTTCACCATTACCGAGCATCATTGCCTGGATATCGTTATTAAGTATCGATACCCCTTCCGCACCCATAACTGCATCAAAGACATATCCCATATCATGAGTTGCTTGGAATTGAGCAAACTTAGCCTGCATTGGAGCAAGTTTTATCTTTGTTAGGTCAAGCTTATAAGAAGGAACATCTCCATATTGAGCTCTTATCTTAGCACCCTCTTCTCCATTGTAGAATGTTATGAAAGTCCATGCCGCATCTGCCTTCTCTGTTCCTTTAAGTTTAGCACTAATTCCAAATCCTTCAGACACAGTTGCTGTAGAAGTGTTATGTCTTACCTCTCCTTCAATTTCAGGGAAAACATACATCTCAACAGAAGCCTTCATTTCAGCACTAAGGTCATTATCCATTCCACTTGTTCGCCAACCTGCATCTATGAGGTACACACTTTTTTGCTGATAGAATTCTTGGTCGGCTTCTGTGTTTGACATCTGATTAACGCCAGGAGAGAAAAGACCCTTATCTGTCATTTCTTTTATTATTTCTAATGATCTGATCATAGGATCATCAGTAAAAGATGCACCCTCTCCTTTTGCAGCCTTCATAAACCACTCTGGTCCGCCAAGTCTATCAATGAGCAAACTTAAAAGCCAAGAGTTTACAACCCAAGGATCCTTATTACCCATTGAAACAGGGTAATAACCAGCTTCTCTAATAACAGGAATCTGTTTAAGCCACTCGGAATATGTCTTTGGATATTCAAGACCAAGCTTTTTTAATAGATCGGTGTTTGCATAGACTGTATGACATACAGCAAGAGAAGGAGGAATCATCCAATATTGGCCTTCAGAGCCTTGTTCTGCCCAAGTTGCACTTGAATATTGGCTCATAATATCATCTGTCAGATAATCCTCTCTTAAATCCAAAACAAGACCTGTCTTTGTAATATAGTCGGATCTAGAGCCTCCATAACAAGTAAAGATGTCAGGAATTTCTTTTGAAGCAGCCATTGCTTGGAACTTTTGATGAAAAGCTTCTCCTGATGCATATTCAGGCTCTATAACGATATTTGGATACTTTTCAGCAAAAGCCTTCATAATCTCATTGTGTCCAGCATATTGAGATAGAGTTGGATCTATCTGCATATAGGCTTTGAGATGAATTTTTCCATCGCTCGATGTTTCTGCTTTTCCTCCCTGAGCAAAAACCATAGGAAGCGCAATTAAAAGCACAAGTAAAATTGCCAAAATCTTCTTCATAACCAACCTCCTTAGTTAATTATTTCATTTGATGAATTAATTATAAATACGCTTTTCTTGTGCTGTCAATTAAATTATTTCATTACTTGAAATAAATAAATTATTAACTCACAAACTCATAAGAAAAGAATATTAACTAAAAGAGAAAACTTTGCTTTTTAATAGATATAAATGCAAATAAGAACGTGATGTATACTGAGAGCATAAATTAGACAAAGGAGTGAAAAATATTCGGATAGTGGTTACCACATAATAGGAGCTTCTTTATATGCTATACGGCTTTGTGGGCTACATTACCGTGGATGAGCTACTAAAAGAGGAAGAGACATAACCGTAATCATTCATGTTTCAAGAAAAAATTGAATGTCTTAACAACAGGGACGCTCAAACCTCATCTTTTTTGATAGAATTATCTATCTTATAAAATAAACCTAACACTTTTAAAGGCAACCGATGTGGGATCCGCAATTCCCCTCTTTATTTCGCTCTCCCCACTATAGACTAAGAATCTACCTTCAGGTAGGCGAAATACCGAGCCATCAACCATTACCATTTCATTGCCTTCAAGAGTTATTTCTAATACAGTCTTTCCTGGCCAATTTTCGCCTCTAAAGCCATCAGCTTTAGATAGATGAACAGAGACTACATACTTTACATCATCGCCAACACTATATTCACCTATATTATTTTCATATGGTGTTGAATGATCCATAACAGAAATAACGCTATCCATGTGAGGGACAACAGAAGAGTATTCTTCTAATTTTTCAAGAGTATCGAAAATAAGCATAATCACCTCATAAACTGGTTTTCATTAAGAATTGTAAAGACAATTCCACATGATGCTTTTACATAAAAAGAATAGCCAGTTTCTTTTATTGAGGATAGATTATCTAAATCAATATCTTTGTTAATTATTCCATCTACACAGAAATAGTATTTGTCATATCTCTCCATAAGACCAAGGCCAAGTGAGATAGAGTGCTTTTGTAGCTCTATCTTCTCTTTGTTTTTTGCACTTACGCCTTGAGCTAAATCATCTTTGAGAAGCATATATTTTGTGTAGTCATACTTTACAAATGCATTAAATGACAAATACTTTTCTTCGTCAGCAATTCTTATATACCTTAAGCCCATAGAGAGCTTTAAGATATCATCTCTACCATAGCTATATCTTTTTGCACTATTATTATCATTGTAGTAGCCATAGGTAGCAAGACCTGTATTTGTACCAAGCACATGGCCCCAACCTGCTGATAAAGATAGACCCACGCCCCAATCTGCTACAGGAACATATGTTAGCGTTACAGATGGAATTAATTCTGTTAAATAAACAATATCTTTAACAGAGTATTGCCCTGGATTGTAGTATCTTTTACTCTCTTTAAGTGTATTGTACTCGCTTACACTAGGATACATTCTTCCCCACTCTAGACTTGGACCAAAGAAAAACTGAGGACGAGAAAAAAGAGATGTTAGAAATACAAAAAAGATCAAAATGAAAACAAGGCTTTTCTTCATCTTCTTCTATCTCCTATTTTATATCCAACACCTAATTTTGCTCTAAATAGAACTGTTGAATATCCCTCTTCATACCATCTTTCCTTGTCAGAGAAAGTTAGCTTCATCATACCATTAGTGAGGTTAAGGCCAAATGAAAGATATAAGTCATCATATAAGAAATAATCAGCATTACCTTCAAGTGTTAAACCAATAATTAATCCGCTATCAAAATAGTCATAGCTAAAAAGAGCAAAACGCAAAGCAAGAGATACATCTAAATAGGTAGCTGGAGTTGCTCTAAAAACAAGACCTGTAGAGAAAAAAAGAGGAAGAGATTTATTATCTATATCACTTTTGTCTCCATTTACTATCTCTTTTGAAAGAAATGGATAACCAACATAAATAGAAGAGGAAGAGCCCCAATTCGCGCTTTCATCATTGCGATAGATATCGCAAGAAAGATCTAACCCCATAGCCCAATTAGTTCTGCCACTACGTGTTGGAAAAGAAGAGAATATCTTTTCAGAGGTAAAAGATGGCGAGAGACTCGCTTTCAAATAATATGAAAGTCTATCAGTCTTTTCTAGTTCTAGAGCAAAAATAGGAAGAACAAGAGCAAAAATAATAATTGTAGCAATAATTCTCTTTTTCATTTTAAACACCTACCCTTACCCCAAAGGCATACTTAAAGCCTTTATCTGGACTATATAGAGATAGATAAGTATAGCCACACTTACCATAGAAATAGAGAGTATCAAAAATATTAAATGACAACTCTAAACTAACGCTTCCATCTAATTCGTTTATATTTCCACTTCCATTTGCTACAGGTCCAAAGCTGTATGCAACATCAGACACCATCTTTATTTCAGGATACAAATCCTCCATAATCTGAGGCCCTGTAAAAACAAGAGAGGTTCTGTTTCCAACTTGATACAGAGTGTTTGGAGTTTTGTATCCACTCTTTCTTTCTAAAGCATATTGAGGAATACCAGTGCCCCATACTGAACGAATATCAAACTCTGTTGTGATATATAAGCCGAACATCGTTAGTACATCCTCTGTGTAGCTAAGTGAGAACTGAGGCACATTCAAAACTGTATATGCCCCACCTATTTTTGCATTTATAGAGAAATAAGACGAACCATTTTTATCGTGTAATGGGAAAAATGATGGCATATACCTAAGATCTAATCTTGCCCAAAGACCATCATATGTTGTTCTTGTTTTCTCTGAGTAATTGAAATCGAGGCTGAGTTTTACGCCTGTGTGAGAAAGAGTGCGGTAACCAGTTTTACTATCCTTTTTTGCTTCTAAAAGCGCACTATATGAATTATATCTCTCACTTCTATCATCATTTGTAAATGTAGCTTCACTATTACCCACTCTTATCCAACCAAGACGCTCATAGGAGTTTTCAAAATCTCCCTCTAGAGAAAAGATAAGAGAAAGAATTGGTGTTGATAGAAAATCATTATTTATTATCCCTAATCTGTATGAGAGATCAAAATAGATAAAATGAACGGAATAGAACCTAGCATCTCCTATGTATGGTGACTCGTTTAAGTCAAAATGCGTTCCATCTTCAGGATTTTGCTTTATTAAGCGGTGCTTTAATCCTGCATTAAAGTTTAAGAAAATAGAGCTATTAATATCTGAAAAGAACTCAGGTAGATTTGCTTTATAGTTAAACTCACCTGAGATAGGAAAATAGCCATTACAAAAGCGATTATCATAACCGACAGAGTCGATACTCGATGTAAAAGAGAGAGAAAAAAGAGAAAAAAGGAATGTATTTAATAATAAAACTAAGACTACTATTTTTTTCATGCCTTTCTCCTATAGAACAAATGATGCACTAACTTCACCACCGCTACGAAGTGAATAAGAACCATTATAGCCATCAGCAATATAAAAAGTTGTATAGTAATAAAATGAGATAAAGCCAAAGAGCCTTAAGTTAAATGAAGAACTTAGATTTGAAGAGTAAGCCCATCCTCTATCTTTTCCACTTCTTTCATTTTGGAACCCACCAAAATAAAGGGAATTATTATAGCTTAAAGATGCACTTATTGTAGTTCCTGAATCATATAGCTCAGGGCCTGAGAAGTTAAGTGAGAATGTATCAGATAAAACTCCTCTAAGTCTAAATGAATTAATCTTATTTTGAGGTGAAATCTTACCACCTGTGTAAGAAAGGCTATCTGAATGCTGGGCTGTTATTGTAAGCCACCTTAGATTAATAGATTGCCTTTCATTCTTTAAAACTATTTGCTGAGTAGAAGAAGCAGAAACTCTCCAATAGTCAGAGAGTGTGATTCCTCCATTACTTACATTATTTAATAACCAGAATGGTCCTGCTTCAAAGTTAAGCGCAACGCTCATGTAATCGAGGCCCTTAACAGAGAAGGTTCTAGAGCCACTTAGCGTTATATAATTGGTTAGATTAGTTCTCTCTCCATAGAACCAAGGTGAAGAATAAATCTTATCTTTGTCACTATATTTATTTACCCACTTTCCTTCACTATTTTTTTCTGAAAGATAGAATCCAGAGCCACTACTTGAAGAAAGTCTTTCCTCTATTTGCGAATATCGAGAATTAAGAGTAATGGAATAGTTCCACTTATCAAAGCTTTGAGAAAGAGATAGAGAGAGAGTTGCTGTCGGATTAAAAAACGACCTCTCCGAAGAGTTTATTGAAAATCTTGGATGCCCTGTTTCATCATCGTAAGACGCATACTCAGTAGACTCACTTAAAGAATATCCACTATTGAATGTTAGTGTTGATTTCTCTTCATCTTCAAAAATATTAAGCTTTGCTGTTTTACGTATAGAGAAAGAGATTGGAAGATAACCACCAGCTATATTTTTTACACCAGTCTGTGTACCATTAATAGCTTCATTAAAGAGGGGCGAAGAATATAATGGCAAAATAGAAAATAATATAAGTACTATTGCTATTAAAATATTCCTCTTCAAAACTATCCCCTCTTTCTTCAACTTATATATTAGACCATAGTTTTTTTAAATAATCTATTTATTTATATTCTTTCTCCTGCAATATATACACTGTCTAAATTGAATTCTTCATCAAATAGTATGAAATCTGCATATTTACCAACTTTGATTGAACCAATTTTATCATCCTCTTTTATTAACTTTGCAGGGTTTAAGGAGACAGTGTTAGCTGTTTCAATTAATGAAAGTGGGACAAGAGTTGAAAGTGTTTTAATTAGTCTTATTCCTGTTGCAATTGAACCAGCAAAACAGCTCTTATCTTCAAGAAGCGCAACTCCATCCTCTATTACAACTTTTGTTCCGTTGTTCTTTGGTCCAAGGATAGAAAAACCACTTGTAAAGCCAGCGCCTCTCATACTATCTGAAATAGCAATAATATGGTCATGGCTCTTTAGCTTAAAGATTAATCTGAGTAGGTCTTGAGGGAGATGGCAGCCATCAGAAATTAGCTCAACATATAATGAATCAAAATAGAGGCCAGCTTCAGTTGCGCCCAAGACCTTCCAAGAACCATGCTTGACCATGCTAGACATAGCTGAGTAATAGTGTGTAAGCATTGTCATTCCACATTCTATTGCCTTTTCTATTGTCTGAAAATCTGCTGCAGTATGACCACCAGAGACGATAATTCCCTCTTTTGATACATCCTTAATGAAGTCAAGCGCTCCATCTAGCTCAGGTGCAACAGACCATCTTTTTATGGCTCCATCGGATTTTTCAAGTATTTTATTGTAATGCTCTGGCTCTGGAGAACATATATATCGAATATCTTGAGCACCCTTCATTTTAGGATTAAAGAATGGACCTTCAAGATGAGCTCCCATTAGCCTTGCTTCGTCTTTTCCTCTATTTTTCTTAGCTTTATTAAAGTTCGAAAAGAAGGCAAAAAGTTCATCATCGGAACTTGTAAGAGTAGTTGCTAACGCTGACGTTGTGCCCCATTTAGCAAGGCCTCTACTTGCGCCATGGATATCGCTCTCTTTTCCATCCATAAAGTCAAAGTCACCTGAACCATGTGTATGTAAATCAACAACGCCAGGAAAGAGGATTTTTCCATTTGCATCTAAATCTGCATTAGCGCTTACACCATCTTCAATTTTAGTTATTATTCCATCTTCAAAGGTAATAGTACCCTTATCTATTACCTTGTTTTCTGTAACAATTTTACAATTTGTAATTCTCATTTCTTAATCCATAACATCTTCAGTTACTAAAACAGTAACAGCAGGATGCAAACATAATAAAGAAGCAGGACATGAAGTATCAATAACACCTTCAAGCATTCTCTTTACAGCTTCTTTCTTTTCTTTACCCATAGCAAGAATAATAATCTCTTTGGCACTCAAAATTGTTCCAATTCCCATTGTTAGTGAGTAGCGAGGGACATCTTCAAT
>DHMZ01000020.1 GCA_002406055.1 Spirochaetales bacterium UBA4629 | reverse complement strand
GCAATTAATAATAGAGTTAATTAAGGGATTATTGCTTTCTTTCATTCTTTAAATGTTAAAACAGAATGGACATAATAGTTCTAGAGTTTTGAAAATTTAAACTTTTTAAGTTTCGAAAGTTATGTAAAGAAATATAATCTTTTTTAAGCATTAGTATGTATATTTAAAAAGATACGGACCAAATTAGTAATCCATAAATTTTGATTATGTTGGTCATATATAAAACTAGATTCAGTCATCAAGTTTTTAATTCTTCCTATTTGTGATTAGCGTTGTTTTCTATACAGAGCTTTTAATTTTCTCAAAAAGAAGTGAAAATACTTTCATTTTTAACTGTTTTTGTTAGATTTTTAAAAATAAAGGCAAAATATGTGTTAAAGAAATAATGTTTTTGTAAAGGATTAGTAAAAAAATTTAATATTAATTTACCTCAATAACCCTCCATGTTAGACTTCTTTAAACATAAAAAAGATTAATACCAAGGAGTGGAAATATGAAAAAATATTTTGTCGCTTTGACTGTCCTTCTTATTTCTGTTTGTTTGTTGGTTTCTTGTGGGGGTAAAAAGCAAGAAACAAGTTCTACAACACCAGAAGTAAAGGAGGCAGGAACAGTTGAAACTGCTGGAACAACAACCGAAACAGGTAGCGTAAAGTCAGCTTCTATCACAAAAGATACAAAGTACAAAGATACTGTTATTATCGGAGTTGCCAACGACATTACAACTCTCGATCCACAGGGTTCTAACACAGATGCCAACATGATGGCTTTCTATCTAATGCATGAAACTCTTGTAGATATCGACCCAGACACAGGCGAAGTTATTCCTGCTCTTGCTGAAAGCTGGACAGTATCTGAAGATGGATGCACATTTGTATTTACACTTCCAGAAAATGCAACATTTACAGATGGTTCTAAGTTAACAGCTGAAGATGTTAAATATACATATGAAAAGGCAAAGACAAGCTCTTTTGCTAAGATGAAGGTTGCAGATATCGTATCTATCGATGTTCTTGATGATACTCATGTTAAGATTGTTCTTTCTAAGGCTAACCAGGATTGGATTACACTTATGGCACATAAGGGGATGTCTATTCTCTCTAAGGCAGCTTGTGAGAAAGACGCTAAACTTGGACCATACCTTGGTTCTGGTATGTTCTCACTTGAAGAATGGGTCCCTGGCGACTATGTATCATTCGTAAGATATGATGGTTACAGAAAGGGTGCAGCTCCTACAAGAAGGATTGTTTTTAAGCTTTACAAAGAAGCTTCTACAAGATTAATTGCTCTACAGACAGGCGAAATTGATGTATGTATTGATCCATCAACAACAGACCTTCAGAGAATTAAGAATGATCCAAAGCTCGAATTAATCCAGACTCCAGATGTCGTTCTTCTCTACATTCCAATGCAGATGGAGAAGCCAGGCTTAGATAATGTTCACGTTAGAAGAGCTCTTGCTTATTGTACAGATAAGGAAGCTATGGTTATCGCAGGTAAGGATGGACTTGGAACAGTACATAACAACTACATTAACCGTGGTCAGTTCGGTTTAAATCCTAATATTCATGTTTATGAGTACAGCATAGACAAGGCAAAAGAAGAACTTGCTCTCTCTGGATATAAGCCTGGTGAGTTAACATTCCATATCATGGTTGACAAGGAATTCAAGAAGACTATGGCTCTTATCTTCCAACAGTCATGTGCTCAGGCTGGTATAAATATTGTTCTAGAAGAGATGGAAACAGCTGCTCTTAAGGGTAAGCTTAATGATAAGGCTCTTGATTACGAACTTTGTATCTATCAGTTCACAGATGATCTCGGAACAGACTATACATTACGTAACCAGTGTGGATCTACACTTGGTCCAGATGGCGTAAGAGTTAAGAATGGATCAAATAGACCTAACATGAAAGATGCTAAATATGATGCAATGGTCGATGCAGCTCTCGTTGAAACAGATGTAGAGAAGAGAAGACAGATGTACTATGACATTGAGAACTATCTCGATGAAGTATGTCCTCTTATTCCTATTTGTACTTCTTACATTAACATTGGTGTTAAGAAGGGTCTTGCAGGTGCTGTTTGGAAGCCTGATGCAAAGCACGACTATCGTTATATTGCTCTCCCTGAAGCATAATTAATTATTTTTCACTAACTGAAGACGCAGAATCTATTACGGTTCTGCGCCTTTAGTATAACAACAAGTCAAGGAGTATATATGCATCGCTATATTATCAAGCGGTTAATAATGTTGATTCCTGTTCTTTTAGGAGTTGCATTTATAATTTTTGCAATCATGAATGTTGCAGAAGGTGATCCTGTCTACCAAGTTGCGGGTCCAGATGCAACAGAAGAAGAGTTAGATGCTCTAAGAGAGGAGATGGGCCTAAATGGTTCTTTATTAGAACGTTACTTTAGATATATAGGCAATCTCTTAAAAGGTGATTTGGGTACGAGCTACGTAAGCCAAATGAATGTTATGAAGCTTTATTTGCAGCGTCTTCCAAATACACTTCGTTTAGCAAGTTTAGCAATGATTGTTGCTGTCTTAATGTCTGTTCCTTTAGGAATTGTTGCAGCTGTAAACCAAAACTCATGGAAAGATACTATCGCAATGATATTAGCTCTCTTGGGCCTATCGATGCCAAATTTCTGGTTAGGTTTACTTTTGATGCTTCTTTTTTCTTTAAAACTTGGTTGGTTCCCAAGTGGTGGATCTGAAGGAGTATTTAGTGTAGTTCTTCCTGCTGTAACAGTAGGTGTAGGACTTGCAGCACTTCTTACAAGAACAACTAGATCTAGTATGCTAGATGTCCTTAGACAGGATTATTTAAGAACAGCAAGAGCTAAAGGTGTTCCTGAGAAAAAAGTTATTATGTCCCATGCTCTTAGAAATGCTTTAATTCCTATCATTACCATCTTTGGCGTACAGTTCTCTAACGTATTAGGAGGCTCTGTTCTTGCTGAAACTGTCTTTGCATGGCCAGGGGTTGGTCGTCTTGTCGTCGATGCAATCGACCAAAGAGATATTCCAACAGTAACTGGAGCCTTAATTATGACAACAATGCTTGTTACAGTTGTAAACTTGCTTGTCGATATTGTTTATGCCTATGTTGATCCTCGTATCAAGGCACAGTACACAAAGTAGGAGGATAACGTGGCAGAAAATAACTCAGTAAGAGCTTCAAAGCTCTACAAAAAAAGAAGCACATTTGGCATGGCATGGAGACAGCTAAGAAGAAATAAGGGTGCCATTATTGGTCTTATTCTTCTTGCTTTGATTATCATTGGTGCCCTTATTGCTCCAATTGTATATGATTACAACACAGATGTAATAGGAATGAATGTAAGAGAGAGAATGCAAAGTCCTTCTCTTAAGCATATCTGTGGGACAGATGAGCTTGGACGCGATATCTTCGCGCGTATTGTTTATGGTGCTAGATACTCCCTTGCTGTTGGCGTTGTAGCTGTATTAATAGCTCTCGTTGTTGGTGTAATCTTAGGTTCGGCTGCTGGCTATATTGGTGGTGTATTTGAGAATGTCGTAATGAGAATTTGTGATATCTTCTCTTCAATTCCTTCTGTTTTAATGGCCATCGCAGTTGTTTCAGCACTTGGTAAGAGTACGCTTAACCTTATGATAGCTGTAGGTATTGCTTCTACTGCTCCATTTGTTCGTGTTGCAAGAGCTGCTGTTCTTGTAGTTAGAGGAGAAGAATATGTTGAAGCAGCTAGGGCTATCGGACAACCAGATTGGAAGATAATTCTTGTTCATATTATTCCAAACTGTCTATCTCAGATTATTGTTCAAGCAACACTTCGTGTAGGTTCTGCAATTATTTCTGCAGCACAGCTTTCATTCTTAGGCCTTGGAGTTCCAGCTCCTGCACCAGAGTGGGGAAGTATGCTTTCAGCTGGTAGACTTTATATCAGAGACTATAGTTATATGACGCTCTTTCCAGGCATTGCCATAATGATTACAGTTCTTTCTCTTAACCTCCTTGGCGATGGTTTAAGAGATGCTCTCGATCCAAAGCTAAAGAGATAGGAGGATAGAAATGGAGAATAAAGAAATTCTAAACATTGAAGACCTCCATGTTCGCTTTGAAACAGAGGATGGTATCGTTTATGCTGTTAACGGCATTAATTTAAAGTTGGGATATAAGAAGACACTTGGTCTTGTTGGTGAAACAGGAGCTGGTAAAACAACAACAGCGCTTGCTATGCTTCGCTTAGTCCCAGACCCACCAGGAGTTGTTGAATGCAAGCGACTTGAGGTTGGTGGACGTGATATTAGAGATATTTCGATATCTGAACTCGAGCAGGTTAGAGGTAAGGAAATCTCAATGATTTTCCAGGACCCTATGACAGCTTTGAATCCTGTTTTCACAGTTGGTGAGCAGATTGCAGAATCTATTGCCATCCATGAAAAAGTTAATAAGGAAGTTGCTTTCCAAAAGGCAGGCGATATGTTAGAGCTTGTTGGCATACCTCGACAAAGAGCAAATGAGTATCCTCATCAGTTCTCTGGCGGTATGAAGCAAAGAGTAGTTATAGCTATTGCGCTAGCATGTAACCCTAAGCTTTTGATTGCTGATGAACCAACAACTGCCTTAGATGTAACTATTCAGGCTCAGGTTTTGGAGTTAATGAATGAACTTAAAGAGAAGTACAATACATCTATGATTATGATTACACATGACTTAGGTATTGTTGCTGAAGTATGTGATGATGTTGCTGTTATGTATGCTGGACGAATTGTAGAACAAGGCTCATTAGAAGAAGTATTTGGCTTTACACGTCATCCATATACAGAAGGTCTCTTTAATTCACTTCCAAATATTAAAAACAGAACAGCTAAACTTAAACCTATTCATGGCTTGATGCCTGATCCAACAGATTTACCTAAGGGATGTCCTTTTGCTCCTAGATGTAACTATGCAAAAAAAGAGTGTAGCTTATCTATTCCAGAATTAAAGAATATGGGAGGAACACACTTTGTTGCATGCTCTGAATATGATAGGAATTCAAACTTTAGATTAGAAAGGAGCATGAAAAATGGCAGATAAAATTCTCGAAGTAAAAAATCTGAAGAAGTATTTTAAGACAAGTCGAGGCATGCTCCATGCTGTTGATGATATTAACTTTACAATTGAAAGAGGTAAGACATTAGGTCTTGTTGGTGAAAGTGGCTGTGGTAAGAGTACTACAGGAAGAGTTATTCTCAGATTGATTGAGCCTACAAGTGGAGAGGTTCTATTTGAAGGAAAAGATGTAACAAAGCTTTCTCGCTCTGAGATGAGACACATGAGAAAAGACATGCAAATCATCTTCCAAGATCCATTCTCTTCTCTTGATCCAAAGAAAACTGTTAGCCAGATTATTGCTGAACCAATAATCGAAAACAGGATTCTAACAAAGAAGCATGATATTGAAGATAGAGTTCTTGAACTTATGGATACTGTTGGTCTTGCTGAGCGTTATATCAACACATATCCACATGAACTTGATGGAGGTAGAAGACAGAGAATAGGTATTGCCCGTGCGCTTGCGATGGAGCCAAAGCTAATTATCTGTGATGAGCCAGTATCTGCACTTGATGTATCTATTCAAGCTCAGATATTAAATCTCTTGAAAGAACTACAAGAGAAGCTTGGCTTGACATACATCTTCATAACGCATGACTTATCTGTCGTAAACCATTTCTCTGATGATATAGCGGTTATGTATTTGGGACAAATAGTCGAAAAGGCGCCAGCAGAAGAACTCTTCGATAATCCTATTCATCCATATACCCAAGCACTTCTTTCTGCTATTCCTATCCCAGAGTTAGGACATAGAAGAGAGAGAGTAAAGCTGAAAGGCGAAATTACAAGCCCTATCGAGCCACCTCAGGAGTGTAGGTTTGCTAAGCGCTGTCTCTATTGTGATGAAAAGATCTGTAAGAGTGCTATTCCTCAACTTATCGAGGTTAAACCTAATCATTTTATTGCTTGTCCACTTAAGCAAAAAGAATTGGGTTTTAATATTTGAAGACAAAAATAAATTAATGAAGAGTGACTTGTTTTATAAAAGAAACAAGTCGCTTTTCTTTAGCTACTTCAATTGTGGTAATATTGCAATATGAGAAAAAATGAGTGCAAAAAATTCTATCAAGTAACAAAGCATACGGATAATGAAATAACTCTATTTCTGCAGAAAAACAGAGAAGAGGGATTGGCTTTAAAAAAGGTAACAGGTAATACATTTATTTTTGAAAAAAAACCATGCGATGGAAGAAAAGTTTGCGCTCTTACTCTCTATGCAAAGGGCCATGATATCTCAACAGAGCTACAAGTGAGAGAAGAGCTTGTTTATTTAAGAAGTAAAGGTTGGGATACTATAGCTATAGGAAAGCCTGAGACTCTTTCAGATAGCAGACGACACGTTTATTTAATTGAGGAGATACCTGGATCAAAAATACCAAAACAAGATGAAAAGTATGAAAAGAAAGCTGAAAGAAGAGGAAAGAGAAAGGCACTTTCAAACTTGGTTCTATCTTTCTTATTGCTCTTTGTTACTTACTTCCTTTTTTCTCATAGCATTGTGAAAGTGGTATCTTCTAACTTCTATATTTTCTCAGCAGCTATCCTTTCTCTTTTCCTTTTATTTTCTTTCGCGCTGAATCTCTTGTCATTCTTTGAAAGAGTTTTAAAGCTTATTAAGAAACCATATTTAGATATTTCAACTAGAGTTACCTTTTTCTTTCTTTTGGCCCTTTTTGCATTTCTTTTAATAGATTCTTTTCTTGGCGAAGCAAAGAGTAGCGAGAGAGTAAAGATAGGCTCTTCAACCTATAAGCTTTATAGTGATGAAATACCTCTTTCCCTTGAAGATTTAGGAGGTAATACGAAAGGAAAATATCGAACTACAATAAAGAGGGAGAGTAAATCATTCTTGGCAGAATACAATACCTATTTTGATGAGAGTTTTGGTTTAGAAGAGGGCGAAACTATCTATGATAATGCCAAGATGGAAGATATAAGTTACGTAAGTTACTCTATTTTTTCTTCTCCATATAACTGGTTACGTAAAAGAGCTGAAAAAGAACTTTACAGTCAAGAAAGTAAGGCAAATAACGAAATAATAATTCGAGAAGGAGATTCATTTATCGTTATTAAAAGTGGTTTTCCTTTAGAAGCTGATGAAATTGAGAGACTTGCAGATTTGCTTTGAGTGAGCTACTAGCACCTTTAAGGCGAAATCTTCATAGTTATTTCTGAGAAAAGTCTCTTTTTTTCTTTATAATAGCGGAAACTTACGTTGAGAAAGAATTTTTCTGGCTAGAAAATAAGGCTATGTTTGAAATTAATCGTAATATTAGTGTTTCTATAAAAGGCATAAAAAGTGAGGCTATAGAAAAAGCCATAGAAAGATTTTATCGAGATATTTCCTTTACTCTTAATAAGACCGAAAGGCCTGGAGGAAGTATCAATATTGTAAAAGACTCGTCGCTTAAGGCTGAAGAGTGGAAGATTATAATAAACTCTGCATCTCTTACACTTTGTGCTTTTGATGAACTTGGAGTAGTTTATGGTCTAATCTATATAAGCGAAAAATACTTAGGTGTTAAACCTCTTTGGTTTTGGTGTGATCAGGTTTTTAGGAAGAGTGACTATAAAGAAATAAAAGAAGGAGAGGTTAAATCACGCTCTTATAAATATCGTTTTCGTGGTTGGTTTATTAATGATGAAGTGCTTCTTTTAGGGTGGAGACCCAATGATAGTGCAATCGAAGGATGGGAGATGGCTTTTGAAGCTTTATTGAGATTAGGTGGAAATATTGTCATACCTGGGACAGATAAAAGCTCAAAAAAATTTCACACTATTGCTTCGTCGATGGGGCTTTGGATTGCCCAACATCATGCTGAACCACTTGGCGGAGAAATGTTTAGTCGTGCCTATCCAAATCTTGAACCATCTTATGATAAATACCCTGAACTATATAAAAAGCTTTGGAGAGAAAGCATTGAAAAATCTAAGGGCGAGAAGATCTTATGGACAGTTGGATTTAGAGGACAAGGTGATATTGCTTTTTGGAATAATGACCCAAGTTATGATACAGATGAAAAAAGGGCGAATTTAATTCAAAAGATAGTTAATGAGCAGATAAATCTTGTTAAAAAGTATGACCCATCAGCACTTTTTGCTTTTAATATTTATAATGAGGCAGCTACTTTTTATAGAGAAGGTTTGTTACATCTTCCTGAGGAAGTTATTCTTCTATTTGCTGATAATGGATATGGAAAGATGGTATCTAGGCGTGAATGGAATAGAGATGAACGGATTCCCTCTCTTCCTAGAAAAGAAGACTGTAAAAAACATAATGGTATGTACTACCATGTCTCCTTCTATGATTTGCAGGCTGCTAATCATATAACACAAACACCAGTTCCATTTTCTTTAATCTCCGAAGAGTTGAATAGTGCATTTTCTAATGGTATTCGTGATGCTTTAATAGTTAATGTATCAAATGTTAAACCACACTTAGTTTCTATCTCTCTTGTTGCTGATTTTTGGAAAGACGGAGTAGTTGACTACAAAAAGAGCCTACTAAACTTCTCAAAAACATATTTTGGAGACTCTTATAACAATAGCTTAAAATTAATATACTCATATTCTAAGTGCTCAATAAAATATGGTAAATATGATGACAACAGGGCAGGGGACCAATACTATACCTATCCTGCTAGGATGCTTCTTACCTCTTGGCTTAGAGGAGAAAAAGAGGGCTCCAGAGAATTTGCTTTTATTCTAGATGATACTCTTTTGAACCAAGTGTATTTTTTATTAAAAGAAATGGAGGAAGCAAGAAAACGTTATCAAAAACTTTATAGAGAGGCAAAAAAATCAAAAAATAGGCTCTTTAAAGATTTGATGGTTACTCAAAGTGGATGGTACTATAATGCTGCAAAGGCAAATGTGAGTTTTCTTAAAGGTTACATAAAATATAGCGAGGGTGACTATGTTGGCTCTTTTTTACTCCTTGGAGAGGCTACAGATTCTTTCGTGGCAGCTTCAACTTCTCTTAGAGAATGGGAAAGAGGTAAATGGAAAGGTTTTTATGCTAATGAGGCACTTACAGATACATTAAATATGGCTTCATTAATGAAGATGGCGATGGCTTACATTGAGACAATAATTGATGGTCCGTATCTCTACAAATGGCAAAGAGAATTAACTTACACAAAGGAAGATAAAGGTGTTGTCCTAATTACAAATTATGAGCCAAGATTACTTGGCTATGAGTTATATAAAAAGTGGCAAGAAAAGAATCACGAGTGAAGATCTACCTCTACATTAGCATTCTCTAATTTTATTATTGGCTTTGTTAAACTACTAATAGTAATATTAGAGAGTGAAATGTTTTCCATCTTATTTCCTTTATCAAAACCTATAACCTCAATGATTGCTTCTTGATTATTAGGGTTATCAAGCAAAAGATTCTTTATTTTTATATTTTTTATGATTGGCTTAACTTTACTTGGCTCTCCATCGTTATTGTAGGGAACACTATGAAGTAAAATTTTTGGTGCAATTGAATCTAATATGAGAACATCTTTAACATATCCTCCACGTTTCCATGTGGACTTAATTTCGTATCCATTAGAGGAGAAAGTAAGGTCATTATCCCAAAACATAATGTCTTCTATTCCTCCAGATATCTCGCTACCAATTATTATTCCGTGACCAGAGTAGCTTTTGCAATCAAATACTCTTATGTGCTTTGAAGGTCTATTTATGATATTTCCTTCAGGATTTTTTCCACTTTTTATAGCTACAGAGTCATCTTCTGTATGGAAAGAACAACAATAAAGAATACAATTAGTTGATGAATCAGGATCCCAACCATCGCCATTCCAAACACCTTCTGAGTAAAATGTACAATGATCTGTAATAACATTATCTGAATAGAGAATGTGGACCATCCATGAAGCTCCATTTTTTAGTGTTAATCCTGATATATGAACATTTTTAGCATTACTAATGTTAATTAATCTTGGTCTTATTCTTCCTGGGATAGTTTCTAGTTTTTCGCATTCTTCTACAAGGTTTTTGTTTTCGTTAAGATAGTCCTTTAATTTTATTTTTTCACTTTCAATTATGTCCCATGCAAGTTCTTTACCACCAGAAGAAATAGTTCTTTTTCCCATAATAGAAACGTTTTCTGTTTCATAACCCTTGTTGTGATCCATTTCTCCAATGTTAATTAATGAACTATAGCAAAGCCTTTCCAATCCTTCAAAACGAGAGGGAATTAGTGGAAGGTAGTCCTCTTTTTTGGCACTACCTTGTATAATAGCTCCGTCTTCTAAATAAAGGTGGCTGTTACTTTTTATTCTTAAAGCTCCAGTCAAATACTCTCCCTTAGGGAAGTAAAGGAGAGTATTCTCATCAAGATCATTAAGTGCTCTTTGAATGGCCAATGTATTAACAGTCTTTCCATCCCCTTTAACAAAGTAGGGAGCTGACGTAATATCAATTCTTTTCTTACTCTTTTTTGTCTCTAAAGTAAGAGATACAATCTTATCATCATACTTAATAGAGACAAAATATTTACTTTCTGGATGAAGTGAAGAAATAGTGTAGTGTGTTTTTTTCGTTGTTGCGAGAAGCCTCTCATTTATATAAAGGCTATATACATCAACTTTCTCTAAAGGCTTTTCCCACCATAGATATAGCGAATCTTCAGTACTCACGCTGTTAATTACAAGCATTACTCCTTCATCCTTTTATGCCATCTGTTGCTATGCCATTAACAAGATATTTCTGAAATATTATAAAAAATAAAATAACAGGAATAAGGGAGACAAAACTCATTGCAAAGAGACCTCCGTAGTTGTTAAAGGAAGTTGGATCTAGATAAGCATTTAACGCAAGAGATACTGTAAACTTTTTTGTTGAATTCATAAAGATTAAAGGTTGAAAGAAGTCTTGCCAAATCCAATAGAATGCAAAGATACCTGAGGTTACAATTGCGGGTTTTACAACTGGAACTAGTATCTGGAAGAGAATCCTAAATGGTCCACATCCATCAATTTCTGCTGCCTCATCGAGATCTTTTGGAATTCCACGAAAAAACTGAAGCATTAAGAAAATAAAGAATGCTGTACCAAAACACCAAGGTAATATTAAAGAAGTTAGAGTATTAATTAGCCCAAGTTTCTTAAGTATTATATATTGAGGAACAACCATAACCTGTGGGGGAATCATCATTGTTAAAATGACACATGTAAACCAAAATCTTATTCCTCTAAATGGAGTTCTTGAAAAAGCATATGCTGCTAGTAAAGAAGAAAAGACACATGTAAGAGTCCCTATCACTGTAACAATAACTGTATTAAGCAGGAATTTAGAAAATTTTACTCCTCCTATTCCTTGCCAACCAGAAGAATAGTTTTTAATTACGTCAAATTCTTCTGGAAGGAGAGAATATGATGATGTGAACATTGTATTATTGCTCTTGAATGAAGATGCTATGAGCCATAGAAGTGGATAAATCATCAAAAAGCCGAGAGCAATAGAAAAAACATGGAAAAGAACAGAATTCCTTCTTTCAATTATTTTTCGTTTAGCCATTTTTAATTCCTCCCATCTTCGTAGTAAACCCACTGGTTTTGTGTTCTAAAGATAATTATTGTAAAGACACCGATAATGGCAATTAATACCCATGCAAGGGCACATGAGTAACCCATGTCGAAATAGTTGAATGCCCTTCTATAGAGGTATAGGACATAACTTAGTGTTGAATCTAATGGTCCTCCATCAGTAATTACTTTAGTCTCAGTAAAGACTCTAAAACCATTAATAATCTGTAGTATTAAGTTAAAGAAGATTGTTGGAGTTAGCATAGGAAGGGTAATACTTGTAAGTTTTTTCCACTTACTGACACCATCTATCTCCGCTGATTCATATAATGCACAAGGTATTTGTTTTAGAGCAGCTAGAAATATTAGCATTGATGATCCAAACTGCCATACGCCCATGAGTATGATTACAAATAGAGATGTGTTTGGATTCCCTAACATGGATAGCTTTTGTTTCACACCAATGAGTGAGAGTAGTGACATAACAACACCATTATTACCAAAGATTTGTTTCCAAACTACAGAAACAGCGACACTTCCTCCGATGATAGATGGAATGTAGTAAGCTGTTCTATAAAGTCCTAAGCCATGATGATTCGAATTTAATAGACAAGCGACAAATAATGCAAATGCTAGCCTTAGTGGTACAAGGCAAATAACATATGTAAATGTAACCTTTAGAGCCTTATAGAACATATCATCTTCTGTGAACAATCTAATGTAGTTTGAAAGCCCAATTAGTTTAGGTTGGTTAAGAAGATTATAGTTTGTAAACGAATAGAATATTGACATAATCATAGGGATTAAATACATTCCTAAAAAGCCAACAAGCCATGGTAAAAGAAGGATATATCCAATTAATAGATTTGATTTTTTATTTTTCTTTTTTATTGTTAAGCTCTTCATCTTTCCTCCAAGAAAGAAGACTGCTTCTTATTAAGAGAAGAAGCAGTCTAGTTATGATAAAAGCTAGTTATTTCTTGCTAAGATTTTGTTTGCTTCAGTTCTGAAATCCTTTGCTGCTTCAGTGCTTGTCTTGAGGCCATATAGTACATTGTTAACAGCTTCCTGGTATGCCTTTGTTACTTCTGAAGCTCCTTGTGGATCTGGAGGAAGAGCTGGACCACAGATAGATGTTACATCTGTTGTATATTGGAACATTTCTTTCTGAGCATCCGTGAGGGTACCTGAATTTGTCATATAGTCTCTAACAGAAGACGAAGAAGGAGTTCCTCTTTCTGCCATCATAATGCTATTGGCATCTTCTCCATTTTCGAACCAGTTGATAAACTCAGCTGCAATATCTTTAACGTTGCTGTTAGAAGAAACACAGAGGAACATAGCAGGCTTGAGCCATAGTCCGAGAGAACCACCCTCAAGGAGCGGAGGTGTTAAAAGAACAAGATTGTCATTCTTTCCCTGGACTTTTGTGTTAAAGTTATTCCATTCTTGGATGAAAGCAGCATTATCCGTAATAATTGGGCTAGAGTCTGTTCCTGCAACCTTAATCTGTGCATATTCATCTGGATTTGGAACACATCCGCTATCCATTAGTTCTTTCCACATATCTAACCATTCAATCATGATAGAGTCATCACTGTAGCCGAGTGCTGTCTGTTCTTCATTAAAGAGAGCCTCTCCATGCTGGCGAACCCAGTAGTTGAAGAAGTTAGTATCTGATGTTGGAAGAATAGCAAAACCATATTTTCCTGTCTTTTCTTTAACAGTGTGACAAATTTCAATAAAGTCATCCCAAGTCCAATCGGAAGTTGGAAGTTCAATTCCTGCTTCTTCAAGAACTTTTGTGTTTGTAGGGAAAGCTAAGATAGACGTTGCGATAGGAATACCAACTAACTTTCCATTAATTACACCAGAAGAAAGCAGAGATTCATCAATTGTGGATGTATCGATTGTACCATTCTTTGTGTATTCGGTAAGATCTAAAAGTGAGCCATTTGCTGCATATGTATTTATGTAGAGATAATCCATCTGTACAACATCAGGCATTGAGCCAGAAGCAGCTTGAGTTGCTAGTTTTTCGAAATAACCATCCCAGTTTGAAGGTGTTCCTTCAATTGTTATTCCTGTTTTAGCTTTGTAAGCATCAAAGAGCTTTTGTGTTAGCTCGTGACGAGTTTGTCCGCCCCACCATGTCATGGTTAAATTAGTTGTTTTTTCTGCCTTTGAACTTTCCTTTTCACCATTAGCTGCGAGAGGAAGAACGAGTAAAAGAAGTACCAATAGAAGTGTAAATACTTTTTTCATTTTTTATCTCCTTTTGTTTTTGCATTACCATGCTATTGGTATTTTTCAATTAACAAAATGTAAATTTCCTATTAAGAGAGAGAAAAAAACCGACTTCTTACAGAGCTAATTGTTTCATTAAATGTCTCTTTAAAAACCTTTTGTAAATATTGACCATTTTCTCTATAGCCACAAAGAATAGCTAAATCTCCTATTTGTATAGTCGGATTAAAGGAGAGAATACTAAGGGCACTTTTCATTCTTTCATCTGTTAGTAGTTTACTAAATTTTACTCCCGCCTTTTTCTGAAAATATCTAGAAAAATAATCTTCATTCATATATGCACACTCTTGAGAGATATTCTTTAAGCTAAAAGACGATGAAGGCAAGTTGAAAAAGAAAAATCTGATGATTGTTCTCCATCTCCGTTCTTCATCGCTTTCGTCAATTGTTTTTTTCCACACATTTTCTATAAAGGAGAAGACATCTTCTCTTGTAGTTCCCTTTGAGTACCTAACTCCTGTCATTAAAGAGAAAGATGAAATCATATTCTCTCTTAGAAGATCTGAGTATGACTTACTTTCCATTAAAAGGTCAAAAAGAGAAGCATAGCGATAGAGTGATATGTAGTCTTTTATCCCTTTCCATTCATCTCGTCTTATGATTTTTTCAATCTCAGTTTTATTAATAGGAGTATTACTCTTTACAATTGGGCCAGACTTCCATTTTGAAGCTAAAAGAGATTCTGTCTCATTTTTGGCTTTAAGAAGATTTTTATTAGATGAAAAAGAGAAACGAATGTCTCTAAAGCCTTGAGAAAGTGCATAGCCACGAATAGAGCGTGCGCTGTTTTCTAATAAATAATAGTCTGAATTACTACTTATTAAGAAATAGTATATTCCCTTTAAAACAGCATTAAATAAAGCATTTTTCCCAAGGACAGAGGAGCTATATGAGAGAAATTCCTCCTCAGCGTTTTCGCTTGTACTACCTTGAACCGTGAAGGCAAATAGGCCGCCCATTGCTCCCTCTAGAGAAAAATATTCTTTATACAGATTCCACTCGTTTTTAGAAATCTCAGTTTTAAGAGCTTTTAGGAAAAAGCCACTTTTTAGAGAAGGCTCAAAAGTACTAATAATTTCATTTATTTGTTTCTTTTCTTTCTTATCCTTTTGGGCCTTTCGTAATGCAACTAAAATCTTTTCTTCATCAATTGGTTTTAGAATGTAATGTCTTACTCCATTTTCCATTGCTCGAGATGTATATTCATACTCTCCGTAGCCAGAGAGAATGATGAAAATCGCATCGGATCCTTCTTTTATGGCTTTTTCTATCATTGATAGTCCATCCATTTTGGGCATTGAGATATCTGTAATTACAATATCTGGCTTTAAAGATAGTATCTTACTCAGACCCTCAACTCCATCTTGGGCAGTGTCCAGAAGAGTGCAATTAGATTCTTTCCAGTCTACTAGATTAATCATAGCTTCTCGTTCAAGATATTCATCATCGATAACAAGTACAGTGAACATCAGTAATTTCCCCTTGGTATTTTTATGGTTATGACGGTTTTATTTTCATAGCTTTCAATTTGAAGATTACTATTATTACCATATATAAGATTGAGTCGCATTACGATATTTTTTATGCCTATGCCACTTCCTTTGCCTTTGTAAGTCATACTTTGAACCTCTTTTAGTCTCTCTTTGCTAAAGCCGGGCCCATTATCACCAATAGTAAGGATAAGAAAGTCTTCTTTTTCTCTTGCTTTTATTTCAATTACGCTTGTTTCCCCTGTTGTATCTGTTCCATATTTAAGCGCATTCTCAACAAGTGGTTGTAGTGTTAGAGGTGGTATTTTGGTCTCTTTAAGATTGTTTGGGATATCTATAGTATATTGGAAACGATCACCATAGCGCATCTTTTGGATGTAGGCATAGTCTAAAAAGAGATTCTCTTCCTCTCCCAGTGTTGTTACTTGACTTATATCGAAAGCTTTATGAAGAAGGTTTCCTAGACCAAGAAGCATTTTACCACTTTCATCTAGTTTCTTTAGTTTTATCATCCATCCAATAGAGTTTAGAGTGTTATACAAAAAGTGAGGATTTATTTGTGCCTTAAGCATTTTATATCGGGTATCTTTTAGTAGAATTTGCTCTTCATACCTCTCAATGATTAACTTTTTAAGCTTAACTATCATTGATTTATACTCTTTGGCTAATGAACCTATCTCATCATCTTCAAAATTATATTTTTCCAATATAGATATAGCTTCATCTAAATTTCCGTCACTAGCTTTAATCATTGAGACAGAAAGTATATGTATTGGTCGTGTTATATGAAGAGTAATCTTCTTAATAGAAAAAAAGATTAGAGTATATAAGAGTATAAATGAAAGGATTAAGAGGGTTCTTGTTATTCGTGTTAAACTAAATAGATTAGAGTAGGGAAGGGTACTAATGCTAGTTAGCCTATTGCTTTTTGCAACAGAGATAAAAAGCCTTTCTCCACCAATTTTTTTAATATAATAACCAGATGATGCGATAAAGCCCTTTAATTCAGAACCTTCCTCTTGATTTCCATATATTAGCTCTCCATCGGTATTAAAGAGAAAGGTTGTGCTTTCATTCTTATTACTATCGAGGATATCATCAATACTTGTAATAAAAATAAGTGTTCCTAAATATTTCAAATCAGCATTTATGTAGTGCCTTATTTCTCTTGCACTCACTAAGTATGGAAAGTCACTACTTGGAAGCTCAGTATAGAGAGCACCAAGGTAAGTGTTAGTTTTTTGAAGAATGCTTTCCAATTTTTCTTCATTTATAGCCAGCGCTAGACTCCCATTACGGAAGTCAATAATATCGTTTTTATAAATGAAATTTTTTGTTAATTTTTCAGAAGAAAAGGAGACAACGAAGGAGCTGTAGATATCTCCTATTCCATAGAGATATTCTGAGTTTATCTCATTTGAAATCTCATTTAGCCTGTTTTGCATAAGTGCATCCATGGCAACAGAGTAAGAAGAAGCATCAATCTCATCTATTCCTTTTTCTAATGTTTCGATTATTGAGTTTAGTCTTGTAGCTTCTAGGGTGTATATCTTTTTATCATAAAGACGAAGTGCTATGTCAGTAAGAATAAGTGAAAAGGCAAGCATTATGAAAAGAGGCAAGGTAAATGATAGTGAAAGTTTTTGGTCGATAGGTAATGTTTTAAATGACTTTCTTATTCTTTTCATACTAAACATTTTATATCATTGGCTCTAAATATCATCTTTTATTCTTTTAAAAATGTCATTTATATGATTTATGGATAAGCTATGAATTGTTGAGACCTGCATTTATGATTTTAAAATCGACTATTTACCATCTAAAGATGAATATTAACCACTTATCTAAAACCGATAGAA
>DHMZ01000043.1:9298-16925 GCA_002406055.1 Spirochaetales bacterium UBA4629 | reverse complement strand
AAAAACATTTAAATAATGAAAGAAATAAAAGATGAAAAGTAATCAAACAAAATCAAACAAAAGATGACCATATATTAATCCTTCAAATTACTATCCAACCAAAAACATTTGCAATACTAGAAAGGAGAATAATTGTTATAAATGCAATTGAAAGATACTTAAGAATAAAATGATACATCCTCTTTCTTTTAAATTTAGATGATAGCTCAACTTCACTATCTATTGCGTTAAATTTAACGCATAATAGTATTAAAATAACAGTTGCCAAGGCTGCAAGTGGCATCATTATTGAGTTTGTAAGAAAATCAAAGAAATCTAGTATTTGCATGCTAAGGATTCTAACATTACCCCATATTCCATACCCAAATGAAGATGCAGTACCTATACTAAGCATAACTACGACCATAAGTAATGTTGCTTTTTTTCGACTCCACTTTAACTCATCTTGAAGTGTAGAGACACTTGTCTCCAAAAGAGATATCGCACTAGTTATTGCAGCAAAGAAAAACATCAAAAAGAAAGCAATTGCAACAACAACTCCACCTTTCATACTATTAAAAATTTTAGGTAAAGTAATAAAAGCGAGAGATGGCCCTGCCTTTAAGGTAGAAAGATCTCCATTAGAAAAAGAGAATACTGCTGGAATAATCATTAATCCTGCAATTAAAGCAATTAGAGTGTCGAAAAATTCAACTTGTGTTGTGCTTTTCTCTATATCAACACTCTTTTTCATATAAGAGCCATATGTATATAAAATACCCATAGCTATTGAAAGTGAATAAAACATTTGACCCATAGCTGCAACAACTGTCATCCAAGAAAAGTTATTGAAATTTGGAATTAAGAAGTACTTAACACCTTCTATTGCACCCGGTCTTGTTACAGAATATATCATTACGAAGATTGCAAGAACGACTAAAAATGGCATTAAGAACTTGGATGTCTTTTCTACGCCATTTTCGACACCAGCAAGAATCGTAAAGAAGACAAATGCAGAGAATATGATAAACCACAATTCCACATTCCAAGAAGAGGAAATGAAAGATGAAAAGTATCCATCTGTGGCAAGAAGTGCCATGTTTCCTCTTAGATATTCAAATAGGTATTTTAGTACCCATCCACCAATTACAGAGTAATATGGAACAATAATCATTGGAATAACGGCATTAAGCCATCCACCTATTGAAAAAGGAAGCTTTGAACCAAAAACATGAAAAGCACCGACTGGACTTTTCTTTGTTAAGCGTCCTAGTGTTGTCTCTGATACAACAAATACATAGCCGAAGGTAACTACCAATAATAGATAAATAAGAAGAAAAATCCCCCCACCATATTTTGCTGCTAGATATGGAAAACGCCATATATTACCAAGACCCACAGCTGAACCAGCAACAGATAGAACATATCCAATACCACCAGAGAAACTTCCTCTTTTCTCTACATTAGTGTTTTCTTCCATAAATACTCCATGTTAAATCTATTTAAAATTAATCTAGAGTTTTAACATGAAGTATTCAACCAAGTTTTTAAAAATAATTCCTATTAAAGTCAAAGAACGCTCTTCTTTTCAAACCAAATCTTGTAAGGCCTGCTTTTTACTTTGAAGTGAACATCTATATCTCTACTAGTTGCTCTCCAAACAAGACCCTCTCTTGGCACATTATATATTACGCTTTTGCCATCAGCTTCAGCTAAGAGTGTATCGATAGAATCGCTCATAAATCTTGATTCGCTGATAATAGGAACCATCTTTATGTTCATTTCAAGGCATGCATCTTTAAGCTCTTTAAATGAACTTCTTTGTCCATCAATACTCATCATTCCATAGATATATAAATCATTTTTAGATGAATTATAAACATTCTTTTGAACAAGTGGACCGATAACCTCTCCCTGTAAAACAAGAGTATTAATGTTATGATTGAGGCAATATAAAGCCATTTTTTCCTTAAGATTATTCTTTATTGCTGCATCATACCAAAGACCAGTATCTCCAACTTCCCAATTATGTGAAAATGTTCTAAAAGCATCATTTTCTTTTTCATATATCCAAGTTGCAGCACTACCTTCGACTTTCTCAGTAACATAGAACTCTATATCTTTCCATTTAGGGTAATAACAAATGACCTTTTCAATATTATCTTCATCAGATTTGCTTATTCCAGGAGGATAACCACCAACAACTTCAGAAGGAATTCTTTCAAAAATCTCATACCTTCTAATTCTTAAATCATCTGTGACGATATCCCCAAGCTTATACTCTTTTCCTTTAGGTAAAACTAACAACGGAAGAACAAGGCCTTCAGATATCTCTCCTCCCATTTTCATTGGTTTAATTCGGTAGCCATCATATTTAGATGAATAACACCTAGCTCTTAAAAATTCAAAGTCTGGATTGTCTGCTGGAAGAATCGCATCATAGAAGACATAGACTATAGTATCTCCAACATTGTATTCTCCCTTGGCAATAATTGTGTTGTAATTCTCAACTTTTGCCATTTCTATCCTATCTTTTCCTTCAATTGGCCTTATTGACTCAATTCTAGAAACCTTTGCTAAATCGTGCATTTTTTCTCCTTTATGTTCGGTAGTTTTAGGTTAAAAAAAACAGACACCCCCCCATGTCTGTTAACAATGCCTATTAAAATAAGATTTAATTAATGCTATAGGAAACTGTACAGATATGAGAAAATGGGCTTTGCTCGTAGCTCTCTTACAATAATTCGTATCATATTGCACACTCTCCATTAATTAAGTTTTATCTTAAAAAAAACTATCATAAAGAAAGAAAAATAAGGTCGCCTGTTGAGCGATATTTAGAAGTTTTTAGGGAGTAAATCTATTCCAAGTTTATCTAAGATTAAATCTATTTTGTTTCTATCATAGTAGTGATTTTCTAAGAAAAACTTTATCGAAACATCAAAAAGACTGCTTGGAGAAAAGCTATATCCAGCACTGTTTAATAATTCTTCCGTTTGACTAAGAGAAAGCTCTAAGGCTAAAGCAAAAGCAAGCACTGTTTCTTTTGTTGGTTTATAGTCTCTTCGACTATTTATCTTTGAGAAATGACGATAGTCAATTCCAGCCTTCTTATAGACTTCTGGTGGTTTTTTATTCTTTTGACGGATAAAACGTAAAAGCATATCTGAAAAAGTCTCTGCTTTTTGCATCTTTTCCATAAGTCTTAGAAATTCATCTTCATATATGTCATCTAATTCACCTGAATACCTAAATCTGCTTTGTTGCTCAACTCTTTGATAAAGAACTCTTTCTCTATCTTCAAAATCAGCGTAATTGTCTAGAACATAGCTTGAATAAGCATTTATTAGAGAATCAGTAACAATAGCCTTTTGTCTAATTTCTGAAGTCGTTTGAATAAAATAATCTCGTCTCATTTTTTCCTCTAATTATTAATTAGCTTAATTATTCTTATAATTAAAGAGGAATAATAAAAAACGCGTGTTGAAAGAATCGAACTCTCATCTACTGTTTTGGAGACAGTCATTCTTCCTTTGAACTAAACACACTTTTATAAGCCACCGAAGAGAGTCGAACTCTTTTAAACTGCATTACAGGTGCAGCGCATAGCCGTTATGCTACAGTGGCATTTTTATATAATTATTATTCTGCATTTTTATTTCTTTGTTTTCTCTTAAGAGGAGAAATTACCATTTTTGTGGTAAGAGAGGAAGAGATAACGCTTCCATGGTACTATCGATAAGGTCCCTATCATATACACATTTTTCAATAAAACTCTTTATTAATAAATCGTATTTAGATGCTGGACAGAATGAATAGCCAGCTTTATTAAGAAGCTCCTCAGCTTCCTTTAAAGATAATTTAAATACCAAGATAAAAGCGAAGACAGTCTCTTTCCTTGGTTGATAATTTCTATCGCTTATAATCTTTGAATAGTGCCTTGCATCTATCCCTGCAGCGTGATAGACACTAGGACTACTCATATTTCTTTCACGTGCAAGCCTTATTATTGCATCTGAAAAAGACTCTTCATCTTTTACACTTTTTACAACATCATCATAAAGAAGAAAAACATCACACAAAACCATTTTCATACCCCCATAATTGATGTGAGGCAGAGTTAGTTTTGTTTTATTGCCTCACTTGTTTTGTGACGCAATTCTTAGAGAGAAGCGCCACACTGAGAATGTGTGTAGATGCCATGTTGTTGTATAATTGTTAACATAATTGAACATAACTCCTCTCCTTAGTTGATAGACGAACTATATTTACTCTTGAAAAAACTGTCAACAAAAAACCATAAAAAATCGCTTTGAAGGCGAAGTGTTAAAAGCAAACTCAAATGCTGAAAAATATCCTTACAAAATGTTATCCTAAAGATTACCATCGTTATTAGCGGTGCATATTGCTCTCATCATTTACATGGGCAAGAAAGAAGGATACAAAGAATGTACATTTTCTAACGGCAAAAAGGATATAGAGGTAGCATAACAAGCAGAATAATTATTATAGATTTGTTTTGACTTACCTCTTAGCATAATTTGTACCTTAAAAATGAAAATACAACCTAATACTATTCTATTTTTTACGTATTGGATGTCTAATTACAGTTTTAAGTTTATCAGGTGCAACTTTTCTTGCATCGCTTAAGTATATTTCATGATGAAATCGCTCATTGTTTATATCAAGCACATAGCCTTCTTGATTAATATATTCATTCATTAAAGACACTGTTTTAGGTTCTTCATCATAGCTTCCAACATGCATACATTGAACACAGAGACCTTCGTTATATGATAAAAACTCAACCTTAGAAAAGTCTTCCTTTTTCTTCTTTGTTGCTTCATTAATAGCCCAAGAAAAATCCTCTTTTGTTACAAAATCAGGCAAACGAATAACAGATATCCACTCAAAGTCTTCTTTATGACTATAATCAATCTCTATTTTGCCATTTTGCCACCAAAAACCTTCAAGAGGAGGAACTACATAATCAAAATAGCCGTCAATCTTATGGTCACCCTTTTTACTCATTTTGATTGTAAAGGCAATAGCATAAAGTAAAGAGATGGATTTCTTGTATTCGCCATCCTCAACATTCGGATCGCCTTTGCCATGAACAGCTAGATAATTCATATTAGGGATCATAATAATTGATGGCTTATTTTTTGGGGTATAGAATTCTTTATACTCTTTTTTATAATCAAATGCCATTTTTATATCTCTTTTTTTATTTCTTTTTATTTGCAGAGGAATGTAATTCTTCATATATTTTTTCAAATAAAGTTATCAAACACTCTTTTGAATCAACATTCTCAACACAAAGCATTTCTTTTGCTCCTTTGTATGGTATTTCATAGATTACATTCTTCAAATATGAAATAGCATTATGAGTTGGCTTTAATAAAAGCCTATCATCATATATTCCACCTACAATCTTATCACGATAATATATGATATATTCACCCATCATTGGACGAAACGAAATACCTTCTAAATTTGATAATTGATCTAAAATATAATTTAAATATGCTTTACTTGATGCCATAGCCATATCCCTAAAATTTATATCGAAAAGAACAGCAGCTTTACCTATCATCATTGAAATTATCTTTTTACTGATGTCTTCAAGTTTTCAAAGAAAGCTTCCATTGCCTTCTTTTCAATAATTCTAATACTAAATATCTGTAAAAATGGCTTCATTTCCATGCTTTTGGATTATTTTTATTAAATCGTCTGTTTTCATCCAAATTGTCGCTGTATTGTCATTTGGATGAATTCCGATTTTTTCCCCTTTAAATTCTGAATCCAGATAAAGATGAACCTGATGTTCCTCATCGTTCAAGATACCTAATGGAGAAACAGAACCGGGTAGTAATTCCATGACTGCAAATAGTTCGTCTGCGGATGCAAAGGAAAGTGCACGAAGGCCATACTGCTTCCTTAATGATTTCAAATCCACTCGTTTATCTCCTTTTACAGTGATTACGTAGTAGTTTTTCTTTTTGTCATCCCTAACAAATAAGTTTTTTGCATTCCATTCAGGATAGGGTAATTTGACAGAATTTACTTCAGCCATATTATACACCGCCTTGTGTTCCGTCACTTCGTAGGAAATTCCTTGCTTTGTCAGATGCTGATATATTTCGTCTTTGTTCATTGCTTTCCTTCTTATGCTATTTTTGATTTATTTTATTCTTCATTAACATCTAATCCACTGTCCACAGACCTTCAAAATAGTCGAGTTGCCTGATTTTTTCGTTTTTAAAATTCACTCCAAAATACCTGACATACTTTTTTTCCATATAAAACAACCGAGCTTTTTCAGAAGTCTGGCTTCAAATCAAAACCTCCGAAAAAGCCCGGAAATACGCCACTTTCTGGCACTTGATTTTATTTTCTTGACATCAAGACTACCGTCTCAACATGACTAGAACCTGGGAACATATCAACAGGTTGAATTTCAAGAACACAATATGGTGTGAATCGAGTTAAATATCGTAAGTCTCGAGATAATGTCTCAGGGTTACAAGAAATATAGACAATGCCTTCTGCATCAACCTTTGACGCAGCTGCTAAAAATTCCTCATCAGAACCAGAACGAGGAGGATCGAGAAAGATTATGTCAAACTTCTCCCCTTCTTTCTTTGCATTTTTTAGATACTTTGATGCATCTGCATTTACAAATGTAGCATTAGTTATAGAATTGTTTTCTGCATTCTTTATTGCATCTTTGACAGCACAGCTATTACTCTCTACGCCAACAACCTCTTTTACTCCATAAGAAGCGGCAATTAAGCCAATTGTACCAGTGCCTGAGTAAGCATCAAGAACTCTATCTGTTGGCCTAAGACGAGCCATTTCCATTGCAATGGAATAAAGTCTTTCTGTCTGCTTTTGATTTGTTTGAAAAAAGCTTTTAGCACTTATAATAAACTTTAATCCACAAATTATATCTGTTATGTAGCCTTTACCAAAGAGAACAAATTCTTCGGCATTTTCAGGAATAACCATATTGGTGTCTTGTCTATTTATAATCTGAACTATAGTAGTTACAAATGGATTTTTTTGATGGATAGAAGAAACAAAATCTGCCTTATGGGGAAAGTCTTTTTTACTAGTTACTAAAGCAACAAGAGTCTCTCCTGTTGCTTCTCCAACCCTAATTAAAACATGTCTTAAATCTCCAATATCTCTATCTTCGTCATATGGCGCAATGTTAAAGCGTGTTGCCATTTGTCTTATGGTTTGCTTTATTGCTGTTGCTTTTCCATTCTCTAAAGCACAAGAGCGTACAGGAACGAGCGCATGGCTATTTTTCCTGTACTGCCCTGTGATGAACTTTCCGTCCCTGGAACGCCCACAAACAGCTTGAACCTTGGTTCTGAAACCAGTTAAGGAAGGAGAAGGAATAATTCTATTAATTCTACCAAAACGTGATAGGTATTTCTTTTCTATCTCCTCCTTAACACATAGTTCATATTCATAGCTGTCGTTTATATAATCACAACCACCACATTTACCAAATAATGGACACCATCTTTTCTCACTCATTCTTTGCTCCAACTAATGCAAACTGAGAATCATAAAGCTTCTTGTATTCACCATTCTCAATCTTCATAAGCTCATCATGCGTACCCTTCTCCATAAT
>DHMZ01000043.1:0-9120 GCA_002406055.1 Spirochaetales bacterium UBA4629 | reverse complement strand
TCAAGAATTAAGACACGAGGAGATGCTATTAGAGTACGAGCAAGTGAAATAAGCTGTTTCTGACCAGAAGAGAGAGCAGCATCTTTTATTAAGGTATCATAACCATTAGGGAGAGACTCAATTAAAGAGGTAAGTTTTAACTCTTTAATTCTCTCTTTCATTTCCTCTTCACTTACAGTTTTGCCATACAACAAGTTCTCTCTGATAGTTCCACTAAAGAGGACTGAGTCTTGAGGCATAACGCTTACAGTTCGCCTTAAGCTTTCGAATGTTACATTCTTAATATCTTGACCATCAATTAAGACAGAGCCTTCTACTGTGTCATAGAAACGTGCAATAAGATTAATTATTGTAGTCTTTCCAGCCCCAGTCGGACCTACAAGCGCAATTGTTTCCCCACCCTTTGTTTTAAACGAAAGGTTTTCAATAATATTTGTCTTCTCGTCATCTGGATAGCTAAAGCTTACATTTCTAAACTCAACATCACCACTCTTGGCTTTGAGTTCAACTGCATCTTTGCTCTCTTCAATGTCGCTCTTTTCGTCCATCATTTCAAAGACACGAGCTGCAGCCGAAAGGTTATTAACTAAGTTATTGTAAAGGCTAGCTAAGCTTCTAATAGGCTGCCAAAAGTAGCCAATATATGTAATGAAAGCCAATAGTTCTCCAACAGTAGACTTGCCCTCTGGCAACCAATAAACAGCTGTTAGAAATAAAAAGACATAGCCAAGCGCTTGAGACGCATTAATAACAATTCCAAAGCTATCTGAACGCTTTACTGCTTTAACCCAGCTAGATTCTATTTCGCCTAAGAGCCTTTTTGATTCATTTATTGTTTCACCTTCAGCACCGAATGACTGGATAGCTCTAATACCTGAATAGTCTTCGTGAACAAATGCGGTAAAATTACTCTCTTTCTTTCTAAAGTTTTCCCAATTGCTATAGCCCTTGATGATTATAAAATAAGAAGAAAAGACTAAGAAAGGAATAACAATAAAAGTAGAGAGTGCTAATATTGGATTCATTACCAGCATTACTACCATTATCAGAATTAAAAATACAAGAGATGGAATCAGAGTTGAAGTTAAGCTCTTAGCTATTTCCTTCATCTTATCACAATCATTTATGACCCTTGTAATAATTCTGCCAGAAGGACGCGAGTCAAAGAAGCCTAGTGGAAGAGAAAGAATATTTTCATATGTCTCACTACGTGCTCTATAAACTACATCGTTCGCCATCTTTACTGTAATATGATCTCTAATAATTGCTAAAATTCCCCAAATAATTGCTAGGCCAATTGCAATTGAAACAGTAACAATAAGACCTCTAACATTCTTATTGGCAATATCTACATCAATAGCCCTTTCAGTAAAGATAGGTATAACTGTCTTGCATAAAGAACTAATAACGGCAAGGATAGAAATAATAACAACATCCTTCTTATATTGGGCACAGTATAATAGGATTCTCTTTATTGTCTCTCTCTTTCCAACATTTGCATTATTTTCATCTTTCTTATAATTCTGTCTCATGCTCTATCTCCTTCTTCAGGATACTGAGAGATATAAGTCTCCCAATAGAGTCCTCTCTTCTTAAGGAGTTCTTCATGTCTGCCTCGCTCCTTAATTCTTCCATTCTCTAGGACAATAATTTCATCTGCACTAGCTACAGCAGATATTCTATGTGCAGTGATGAGAAGGCTTCTTTTACCCTCTTTTCTGATAGTTTTTTCTATCTCTGCTTCAGTTTCCATATCGAGAGCAGAGGTAGCGTCATCAAGAATAAGAAGCTGATTCTTTCTCATAAAAGCACGCGCAATACTTAGTCTTTGCTTTTGTCCTCCAGAGAGTCCTACCCCTCTTTCACCAATGACCGTTTCCCAGCCATTTTCCAATTTCTCGATAAATGGAGATGCTTCAGCATCTTTTGCTGCGGCATAAATCTCTTCTTCCTTTGCTATTTCTCTCTGACCAAGCGCTATGTTGTTCTTAACAGAATCAGAGAAGAGGAAAACATCTTGTGTAACAATAGAGGAGAAACCACGTGCAGAACTGAGTTTTAGTTTTCTCATATCATAACCATCTATTGTTATTCTTCCTTCAGTTGGATCTAAAAATCTAACAGCAAGAGATGCAATCAAGCTCTTTCCACATCCAGAAGGCCCCATAATTGCAACGGTTTTGCCTGGAGTAAGAGTAAAAGAAATGTTTTCTAAAAGAACCTTGTCTTTTGACTTTAGTCCAACATTTTCAAAGCACATTGTACCCTTCTTTTTCTCTAATTCTATCTTTCCATCGCTAATGTTTGGCTTCCTATCCAAAATTGCTTTGACCTTTCTCCAACCTGCTCTGGCAGATGAGATCTCAACGAAAAGCCAACCAATCTCCATCATTGGCCATGACAGTTCATTTGTATATTGAATTGCCATAGTCAATTCTCCAAGAGACATTGCACCCTTACTTACTTCAATTCCACCAACTAGAATCGCAAGAGGAACCATTAGAAGTGCAATAACAGACTCAGGAGTACACCAATTGATCCAAAGATTATCAAAAGAGCGATATAAGTTCTTAAAGAGACTTGCCTCTCTTTCAAACTTCTCAGCCTCTTTCTTCTCTTTTCCAAATGACTTGACTGTTCTTATTCCCATAATTGCTTCAGATGCTTTCTGGTTCAAATCAGCTCTCTTATCTGAAATGGCATCAGATATCTTATCGCCCTTCTTTTCGCTCCTAAAAGCAAGAAAAGCAATAATTGGGAGGCATACAAGTGGAACTATCCCACACTTTCTACTAACCGATATAAGCGCACCAAATTGTGAAAGCACTAGAACAATAATCTCTATTAAGAAAATTCCGCAGAAGCCAAAGATAAAGCCAATCGAATCTGTATCGCTTGTCGTTCTGCTCATTAAATCCGCAGGCGTTCTTTCACTAAAGAACTCTCCGTCTTCAGCTGTTATTGCTTCAAAAACATCTTCTCTTAATGCACAAGATGTTCTTTTCGATATTGTATCACTACAAAGTTCCTGTAAATAGCCAAAGAGCCCCGCAGAGAAATAAGCTAAAACCATCTCAACAAGAAGTATTGGAAATACAGCATAGTTCTTTGAACCAACAACCTCGTCTATTATTCTTGCAAGAAGTGATGGAGCTATTACTCTCAATGCAATTTGCAGTGCAAGCATTGTAAAGCAAAATATGTAGCGCAATGTATTTTTTTGGGCATATCCCAATAACCTATTCTTTTTCATTTATCCCTCCAAAAAAGGAATGGCCAAAAAGAGACCGATAGAAAGCGAAAAACAATCTATTAAAGGTTGAATTGTAAGTTGATTCTTCTAGGACTAAGGGAATTTAATCCATAATCACAAAGGAAGCACGAAACATATAGTTAAATTTGTTAATCATTTTTTTATGAGCTCTCCTTTGCTACAATTGGGATATTTTGGTTCTAACACATTCAAATTCTAATTTCAAGTATTAATGACTTTTTTTATTTATTTTGTGACGAAAACTGAATTAAGGTATAAAATATTAAAAAAGAAAGTTATCGTCTCATTTTTTGAGTTATAATTAAGCGGATGAGGGTTTTGTATGAATAAGATTATTACAATAGGTCGTGAATTTGGTTCAGGTGGAAGAGAGCTCGCAAGAAGACTTTCTGAAGAATTAGGTTTTGCATACTATGACCAAGAAATATTAAGAGAAATAGCAGCTAGAACAAAGCTCAGTGAGAGCTATGTTAGAGCAATTGTTGAGCATTCTCCTGTTTCTAGCTATCCAATACATGTTGTAAGATCATTCCACCCTGTTATGTCTCCTATAATGGATCAGACTAACAAAGTTTGCCAGGAACAGACAGCAATTATTAAGGAGATGGCTGAAAAGTCTGACTGTATCATAGTCGGTAGATGTGCTGATTATATTCTCAGAGACTTCCACCCTATTAGAATCTTTGTATATTCTGATATGGCTGAAAAGATTAAGAGATGTAGAGAAAAATCAGGTGATGCAGAGAGCCTAACAGATAAAGAGCTTGAAAAGCAAATTAAGTCTATCGATAAAAACCGCAAGAGATATTATGACTTCTATACAGGACAAGAATGGGGAAATAGAAATAATTACGATATCCTTATAAACACTACAAATATTTCTATTAAGGATGTTGCCCACGAATTAGTTGGATTAATAAGAGAGATTAAATGAAATTTTTTTCTTGCAATCTTCCTATTCTTATAATTTTTTGCTATATCTTTAAATTATGAGGATTTATTATGAATGAAGATATGCTAGAAAAAGCTACAAATGCCCTTTTTTTGAATCTTACTTTTAAGCTTGGTGAAATTTATTTAAAGAATGGGTTATCCTATGCTCTTAGTGTTGCACATAAAGAAAGTAGATGGAAATGGGTAGATGAAAACTTTTTAAAGGAAGCTGCCCTTTTCTATTCTTTCGCTATATCTTCAAAAGCTAAAAATATCGATTTTCCTTCATATAGTTTAGAAGCTCTCCTAGAATTCGCAAACGATGATAAATCAAAAAAGCCTAAAAAAGGTTCTATCCTTGGAAAATATTTAAAAAACTACCTCGGATACAACTGATATGTGTTAAACTATCCCTATGGACAAAAATAAAGAAGAAAAATTAGTGAAGAAACCAAATCCTTTTTTATATTGGTTTGTCTGTTTCTTCTTCGAACTTTATATAAAAATACATTTCAACCTCCATCATAAAGGTGTAAAGCCAAAAGGACCAGCATTAATACTTAGCAATCATACATCTAACCATGACTACAAGTTTATTGCTGCAGCTCATTGGCCAAAGAGAATTACCTTTGTTGCCACATATCATTGGTTTACATTTAAGAAACTTAACTTTTGGCTTAGACAGATGGGTGTTATTCCGAAGTACCAATTTGCACCAGACATGGCGTCAATGCGTAAGATACGTTACGCATTAGAGAAAAATAAAGCTCTTGTTTTTATAGCTCCAGAGGGAACAGTATATTCTTCTGGCAAGCTCGGATACATTTCCCCATCAATTGCAAAAACAATTAAGGTATTTAAAACTCCTGTTTACTCTTCTCTTATTGAAGGTGCAGGACTGGGCAATGCTAAATGGTCACGTTCTTCACATAAGGCGAGAATCGATGTAACAACTTCACTTATTATAACAAAAGAAGAGGCAACAACTCTTTCTGTCGACGAAATAATGGAGAGAATAACCTCTAGCCTATCTTTTAACGACTATGAGTATCAGAAGAAATATAATGTTCTAGTTAACGGAGATGATAAAGCAGAGTCTATTGAAACAATGTACTATAAGTGTCCTAATTGCTCAAAAGAATTCACACTTTTCTCCAAAGGAAACTCTATAGAATGCTCTTCTTGTGGAGCAAAAGCAACAATTGAAAACAACTTCCACTTCAAATGGAATAAAGATGGACTATTTGATAACTATGTAGACTGGTATTCTTGGCAACTTGATGAGATGAAAAAAGAAGTACTCAACCCTAATTTCAAGCTAGAAGAAGAAGTTGAGTATGCTATCGATAAAAGTGGAATCGATAACTATGTTAAAGTAGGAAAGGGAGTAATGACACTTACTCACTCCGGTTGGGACTATAAAGGAACAAAAGAAGGAGAAGAAGTTGAAGAACATGATGACATTGAAGATGTATTCTTAGCAACACTAAAAATTGGTCTTCACTTCGAACTTCCATTTAAAAAAGGACATTGTAGAGTCTTCTACCCTATTAAGAACGGAATGACAAGCATGAAGTGGCATCTTGCATCAAGAGCATTTACAGAGCTTAAAGCTGAGGGCAAAATCTAAGTTTTACCCTCTTTCCATTTTCTATTATTTTAAAAATTCCTTTGCTCTATCTTTTAAATCATCGATTTGAGATAGCAAGAAATCCTTTTGTTTAGCTGAATAGAACAGCACTGCTGGACGCAAAGCCATAACTCTATCCTTCAATGGCTTTAAGCTATTGATAACATCATCATTTATTATAGATGGATTATACTCAATAAGGATACTTCCACTTAAAGCGTTATAAGTAAACTTTCCGTCAAAGCCTAGCTCTTTAACAGCTTCAATTAGCTTTTCGGATATATCTCTATCTTTAAGAATAGCTGCCCTAAGCCTTATTCTGCCAGGAAAATAACTTGTTACAAATGACATAGCTACCTCAAATATGGCTTAGTCGCTTCAGCTGAGAAGTAAATTGTTGAAATGTTATGCAGTAAAGCCGAAGACTGTGGAGGAATAATTCCCATTAAGCCAAGAACTATTAATAGAGAATTAAAGAGAACAATTTCCTTGTTTTCTCGATCAATTCTATATATTAAGTTCTTTCCAAGCTTACGTATTTTCACAAGACTCTCTAGCCCGTCATTTGATAGAACAATATCAGCAGTATCTTCAGCAATAGCTGCACTCTCACCCATAGCTATTCCAACATCAGCACTACTAAGAGCAGGAGCATCATTAATTCCATCACCTAACATTACAACTTTGTATCCTGCTTCTTTATACTTCTTAACAAGTCTTAATTTATCTTCAGGAAGTGCGCGTGATAGATAGCTATCGACATCAGCTTGATTAGCTATCATCCTAGCAGAACCTTCTTCGTCTCCTGTAATCATGATAATCTTCTTCATTCCAGAACGGCGAAGCGCTTTTATTATACTCTTAGCCTCTTTCCTTATCGGGTCATTTATTGCAAATACGCCGACAAGCTTGCCACTAAGAGCCAAATAAAGAAGCGATTCTCCTCTTTCTGCAGCTTCTTTTTGCAGAACCTCAAGATCTTTTGGAGCTTCAATCTTCTCATCACCAAAAATAAAATGGCTACTTCCAACTAAAACTCTCTTTTTTCCGATATATGATGAAATACCATGAGCAACGATATATTCAACCTTTGCATGATCTTCAGGATGGCTAATAGCTCTCTCTTCAGCCGCCTTCACAATTGCCCTAGCAATAGGATGTGCATAATGTTCCTCTAAGCATGCACAATATTTTAAGAGGTCATCCTCACTGTATTGAGAGAAGCTTATAATTCTTGAAAGGTGTGGCTCAGCATTGGTAAGGGTACCAGTTTTATCCATTACGAGCACATCTGCCTTTGCACAATCTTCAAGATACTTTCCGCCCTTTACGGCAATGCCATGCTCTGCAGCCTCTTTCATTGCTGATAGCACAGCAATGGGAGATACAAGCTTCATCGCACATGAATAGTCAACCATCAAAGTAGAAATTATCTTCGTGATGTCTCTTGTTACGAGAGCAACTATGCCAGTTAGAAGGAAATTATACTTAACTAGTCGATCAGCAAGGCGTTCGCTTCTAACCTCTGAAGAAACCTTTAAGTTTTCATTATTCTCAATCTGCTTAAGTATAGAGTTAACCTTACTATCTTTGGCAATTGTTCTTGTCTTAATGAAGATTTCTCCCTCTTCAACTACTGTCCCAGCAAATACAGTTGAGCCTACTCTTTTTTCAACAGCCAAAGGCTCACCTGTAATGGATGCTTGGTTAACAAGTGCCTCGCCTTTTATTATCTCACCATCACAAGGAATCATCGCCCCATTACGAACTATTGCGACATCATCCTTCTTCAAAAGAGCAAGAGGAATAGTTTTTTCTTCATTTTCACTAACATATAGTTGCACAGGATCCTTATCACTAAAGATAGCCTTAGCCAAATCCTGATAGCTTTTACGTCTAGTATAATCCTCTACTGTTTCTCCAATATTAAGAAGGAAGTTTATATTATCTGCAGTAGAAATATTACCGTTATAGAGTGAAATACCAATAGCAGCTGCATCAAGAACTCTCGTATCTGAAATGTTTCCAGAAAGAAGTGTCTTCAAGCCAAGAAGTATTCTTGGTGAAAGATTCTTTATTCGTAATAAAAATCTGATAGGAGAAGGAAGTAGTTTATTTACAAAGAAGCTAAAGGTCATCTGACCTAACTCTTCTAATAGACCTACCTGTTTGACTGGCTCTGTAACAGACTCAAGCATCTCTTGGTTATCTAAGTACTTACTGTCTAAAGCCGTGAATAAAGCTTTTATTGTTTTCTCGCTTACCTTGCTCGGATCATAATTAACAAGAAAAGAACCCACAGTAATATTTAGATTTACGCTTTCTACACCATCTTGCACACTCACTAAACTCTGGGCTAGTGCAGCTTGCCTTGGTTTTATTTCATGCAAATTATACCCCAGTCTCATTCGACCAGGGATGGAGTGACGAACTATAAACTTCATAGAGCTTATTTATCTTCTTTTGTCTCTGTTTCCTTGGAAGCATTATAATTTGCCTCAGCAACAATATCTTCGGCATCTTCCTTAATAGACTGAGCTAGTGCAGACGCATCATTCTTCAACTGCATACCGGCACTAACAATCTTAGCAGCACCCTTTCTAAATGTTGATGTTTTTACAAGTGTAACAGCTGTTGCACCAACTAATGCTCCAATTAAAAATGTAACACCTTTACTCATTGCCATAATAAACTCCTCAATTTAAAGAATAACTTTTAAGTCAACATCTACTATAATTAAATGTTGGAAAAATTCAATTAGTCTAGACAAACTCTCTTAGTTTTCTTTCTAATTTTTTGTAGAGTTTTACGTTATCATTGCGCAACAAAATAAAGACAATGCCTTATTCTGAGACCTCATTGCACAGAAATGGAGCATCTAAACCTCCAAAAAGAATGAACTTCCTTAGATAAAGATCAATATTACGATTTACTTGAGGAAGAACTAATTTCTTGTTATATATTTTTTAAAAATAATTTAGCTTTTGCTTTATCAACACTTTTTATCAAATTATCAAATCGACAAAACTCGTTAATGTTATTTTCTGTAAGTCTTAACTTCATCATATCTCTAAGCATTTGTTGATTTAATCCTAATGCATTTGATACTCGGCTTACTCTATCATCTTCGACTCTTTGTTTGACCTAAGACACTTGTCAAGACAGTTCTCTAAAAAATAAAGAATATCTTAAGCTACTTCTTCTCCATCTTTTTTATTTATTTCCACTATAGGGAAACAACCTTGTTCATAGACTTCATTTGGGGTTCTGTAGCAAAGCCCCT
>DHMZ01000124.1 GCA_002406055.1 Spirochaetales bacterium UBA4629 | reverse complement strand
GCTTTCTGAACTCTTAAGAGTTTTTCGTCAAGGACTGAATGAATACTACGCCCCACGGGACAGGATGGATTTGGATTTTCATGAAAATGAAATAGAGTCCCGTTTTCAACGCAATCAACCGCTTTATAAATACTGAGGAAAGAAATGTCTTTCAAAGGCTTAGCAATATATGCGCCACCAGTTCCTCTAGAAACACATACTATATTTGCACGTTTAAGTTGTCCCAAGATATTTCTAACAATAACAGGATTAACATTTGTACTCTTAGCAAGAAAATCGCTTGTAACCTTCTCATCTTTAAATATTTCTATACACACTAAAATATGTATAGCTAGCGTAAATCTACTCGATATCTGCATTTTATATCTCTTACAGAAGGTTTATATCATTTTCCCTATTCATCTTCAACTCTAACGAAAAAACATTCTTCCCCGTATATAAAGGCACTTCTTGTTATAAAATAATTGTAATTGAACTATTTTCGTACCTTTTTTACCACAATACTTCTCTTTGAAGCCCCAAATAAAGCCCTGTTTATCTTATTTAGCAAAAATTGATTTAAGAGTATCTGAATAGTTCTTCCATTTTTGATAAGCTTTCATGTACAGATCTTTGTTTTTTTCGTTAGGTTTTGTAGTCTTTGTTTCATCAAAAAGAATATGTTCATTTGCCACTTCAGTTATATCTACGTTGCTAACAGCAGAGAAAGCTTGAAGTGCTGCACCAAAAGCTGCAGTTTCTTTTAGTACAGGAACTTTTACTTCAAGAGATGTACTATCAGCAATAATTTGACGCCATAGTGCACTGTTGGACCCCCCACCTGTAAGAGCAAGACTAGTTGGTTTAAAACCTGCTTCTTTGAAGGCTTCAAGTCCTAAAAGAAAGCCAAAACTTACACCTTCAAGTGTTGCTCTTGCAATGTTCGCTTCATTAATGTTTGTCATATTCATGCCAGCAAGAACTCCCTCACCATTAGGATAATTAGGAACTCTTTCACCGTTAAAGTATGGAAGAAGAACTAAGCCTTCAGAGCCTATTTGAGAAGAAGATGCTTTAGCACTGAATTCATCAACGCTAAGACTAAAGAGTTTTCGCATATTCTCTGAAGCTACTGTGCAATTCATCGTACATAGAAGTGGAAGATATCCTCCAGTAGAGGAAGCAAAAGAAGCAATTCTGCTCCTTTTATCAACAATAGGTCTATCAGAATATGCAAACAGTGTACCTGATGTGCCAAGGCTCATTGCCATTAAGCCATCCTTTACAGTACCAGTACCAATTGCACTCATCATGTTGTCCCCTCCACCTGTGGAGACAACAACATCATCAGAAAGCCCTAGCTTTTCTCTCACGTCGTCCTTAACAATACCAACTATGCTATTCCACTCAACTATCTTTGGCATTTTATTAATGAGACTATCATCAATTAATGAACACAATTTCTCATCCCATTTATTCGCAAAAACATTAAAGAGAGCTGTTCCTGAAGCATCACCCCGCTCTGTCACAACATTCCCTGTAAGATAGTAGTTTATATAGTCATGTGGAAGCATTACATAAGACATCTTATTAAAGAGTTCAGAGCTTCTCTTCTTAAATGAAAGAATCTTACTCGCTGTGTATCCTGGAAGGATGGCATTACCAACTTCACTTATAAGAGCATCTTTTGAGCCATAAAGAGACATTAGCTCATCACACTCTTTGCTAGTCGAAGTATCACACCAAAGCTTAACTGGAGCTAAGACTTTTCCTGATTTATCAACAGGAACAAAGCCATGTTGTTGTCCAGAAACGCCAATAGCTCTTATTTTCTTTTTAATATTTACATCAACTTGACAAAAGCAGTCCTTAAGTCCAGCTATAAACCATTCGGCCATTTGCTCTCTTACTCCTCCATCCTTTGAAATCAGATCAAAAGGATGAGAAGAATCAGCAATTACTCTTTTTTCTTCTGTATCATAGACCAAAAGCTTTACCGACTGAGTTCCAAAATCAAGGCCTGCTACTACCATAGTTACTTCTTCCTTTTAAAATGGGCATTCATCAGGGTATAAATCGCCCTTCTTTTTATTGAAAGAAACATCCTTAACGCCAAGATAGTTAAAGAGTGCATACAATTGACGACCAATGTGGCTGAAAGCTACAGCACCATGGTGAGGGAAATGTTTAGAAATTAAAACATGACGATAGAAACGTGCCATTTCATCAATTGCAATAATTCCAATTCCACCGAATGAGCGTGTCTTAACAGGAAGAACCTCACCTTCAGCACAATATGCCTCCAGAGTGGAGTCTGCATTTGCATGAAGCCTAAACAATGTTATGTCTCCACTCTTAATATCTCCTTCAAGAGTTCCTCTAGTAAAGTCTGGTTTACCCCCGTTTTCGAGTAATCTATTCTGTATTATTTGATAATTGATAGCACCACAAGAAAGACAAGAAAGAGGAGTATTACCACAGTGGAAGCCCATAAATAGGTCATTGTTTTTATAGTCATACTTCTGCACTATATCCTCTTTATAGAGATCTTCTGGAACTGTGTTGTTTATATCCAAAAGCGTTACTGGTGCTTCTGTTAAACATGAAGCTATATATTCAGATAGTACGCCATAGATATCAACTTCACAGCCAACTGGAATTCCACGGGAAGCCAAACGTGAATTTACATAGCATGGTTCAAAGCCAAAAGACTCAGGGAAAGCTGGCCAACACTTAGATGCAAACGCAACATACTTTCTCTCCCCTTTATGGTTTTCTTTCCAATCTAGAAGTGTAAGCTCAAATTGGGCCATTCGCTCCAAGAGATCAGGATAAGTATTACCCTTTTCTCCGAGTTCTTTAGCCATATCATCAACAATAGCTTCAATTCTCTTATCACCTTTATGTTCCTTGTAGGAAACAAGAAGATCTAACTCAGAGTTTTCTTCAATCTCAACACCAAGGTCGTATAGAGCCTTAATAGGAGCGTTACATGCAAAGAAATCTTGTGGACGTGGACCAAATGTGATGATTTTAAGATTCTTTATTCCGATTATGGCTCTCGCTACAGGAACGAACTCAAGAATCATATCTCTTATCTCTTTTGCATTTCCAATAGGGTACTCTGGAATATAAGCAGAAAGCTTTCTTAATCCTAAGTTATACGAGCAATTGAGCATTCCACAATATGCATCACCTCTTCCATTTATAAGATTATTGCCACTCTCTTCCGCAGCTGCTACATACATAACAGGGCCATCGAAATACTTTGCAATTATTGTTTCAGGAGTCTCTGGCCCAAAGTTTCCAAGAAAGACAACAAGTGCGTTGCATTTATCTTTTACAAACTCTAAAGCTTTAACAGCATCCTTCTCATTCTCAACAGAAAAAGGAACATCAACTATTTTATATCCTACTTTATCTAACTCACAAACAACAGCTTTTCTTCTAGTCTCTGATAATGAAGACGGAAAGCAATCTCTACTTACTCCAATTATTCCTAATTTCACCTGTGGGATATTTTCCATATTTCCTCCTCTAGGGATAAAGATTATTCAGCTACTCCTATTTTACACTTAGGCGTCAAAAGTCCTATTCTATCAATGGGAGCAAAAAGCTTTGCCTTACCTTCACTTCCAGTAAGACTAATCCAGTGTCCAACAAATTCTTTTACACATTCTTCAACACCCATCATTAACTCAATATAGTTGACTCTTGGATTATCCAAAAGAACTTTTTTAGTATATTCACGGCAAGTATTAAAGACATCTGTCACCATATTTACTTTGTTTATCCCACTCTCCACAGCTCTAATAATATTTTCATCTCCACTTCCAGATCCACCATGAAGAGCAATAGGCATACCATTTGTAATATCCTTAACCTCTCTTATCCTTTGAAAGTTAATATGTGGAACCATTCCATTTGGATAATCTCCATGTGCAGTTCCAACGGCTATTGCAAGACAATCAACACCAGTATTATCTACAAAATTCTTAGCATCGTGAGGATCGGTGTATATAGATTCGTTTTTTCCATCACCATTTGCAGCAATTCCAACATGTCCAAGTTCCCCTTCAATTCCCATATCAAACTGATGACACAACTCTGCAATACGTCTTGTCTCTTTTATATTCTCTTCAAACGTCAACAGGGAACCATCATACATAATTGACGAAAAACCATTACGGAAAGCATACATAATTCTTTCATTATCATTTCCATGATCAAGACAAGTCGCTATTGGTACTGTTGAATACTCCTCTGCAAGTTTTTTTATCATTGGTATAATTAATTCAGCTTTAGCATGCTGGCGCATCATGTTTTGCCCTAACAAAAAAATTATTGGCGCCTTTTTCTCTTCTGCAGCTCTTACCATTGCTCTTGTTATTTCCATGTTTATAGGACTTGTTGCTAAAACTGCATAATTATTCTCTGCAGCATTTTGTAATATTGTTTTAATGCTTGTATACATAGCACCTCCTAAAATATTTTCCTTTAACCTTTGATACCACCTGATGTTAGTCCATCTACAAATTGACTTTGATTAAGTAAAAAAACTATGACAAGAGGAAGTAATGCTAACACAGCTCCAGGAATAAGAAGTTGATAATTGTTTCCATATGAACTTATGAGTGACGCTAAACCAACAGGGAGTGTGTAAGAACTTTCTGATGAAAAAACAATCATTGGCCACAAAAAAGCATTCCAGTTTCTAAGAGCAAGAAGAATTGTCATTGCTCCAAAAGCCGGCTTCATGATTGGAACCATTATTCGTGCATATATCCCAAATTCTGTATACCCATCAACTCTCGCTGCTTCTATATAGCCCTTATCAATACCTCGCGAATACTGTTGAAAGAAAAACATTGCAGTTGGTTGGACAACAAATGGAAGTATCGAACCTAATTTAGTATCAATAAGTCCCATGCTAATAATCATCCTATAAAGTGGAATAAGGAGGATTTCAAGTGGCACCATCATGACAATTAGCATCATCAAAAAAGAGAAATTCTTTCCTTTAAAATTGTAAACACCTAATGCGTATCCACTCATAGATGAAAAAAGAAGAGAACAGAGGGTACTAACAATTAAGACCACTACACTGTTTAAATACCATCGAAGATAAAGACTTCCTTTATCGATTAAGGTATATCTATAATTTGCAAGCGTAAGATTGTCAAACTCAAACACCATCTTTATTCCATTTTTAAATAAGTCAGATGTGTTTTTAAATGACGAAATTACCATAAAATAAATTGGAAACAGCGTAACTATCGAAAGCATAATCAATGCAAAATATTTAAAAAATGTACCTGTTTTGCTATATCTATTTATCATTTCAGACCATCCTTAATCATTTTTAAAGAGTCCCATCATTTTCATTTGAGCAAGATTGATAAGAAGAACTATTAAAAGAAGAACAAAACCTATTGCTGAACCAAACCCAAGATTTCCATAAGTAAACGCTTGTTGATACAAATACCTTACGATTGTGAGTCCAATATCTCCTGGTGTTGACTCCTTCCAGAAAACATAACTTTCTCCAAATGTTCTATATCCTTCAACAATGAGCATAGTCAAAACATACACAATAGTTGGTCTAAGCAAAGGGATTGTAATTTTAAAAAGACGCTGAGGTCCATTTGCTCCATCTATTTCAGCTTGCTCGTAAATATCTTCAGAAATATTTTGCAAGCCAGAAAGAAAATAAATCATATAAAGCCCAGTACTATTCCAAAGCTTAAGTATTACCATAAGCATAATTGACCATCCATAATTGAGCATAAAATGTTGAGAGTTAAGTCCAAGTTTAATAAGAATAGAATTAACTGCCGCAGTATCTGTATCTGCAAATAACATTCTGAAAACAATACCAGCAACGATTGTAGAGGCTAGTGCAGGTATAAAGAAAATAGCCCTAAAGCCATTTCTTCCTTTAATGATTTTATCATTTAAAAGAAGAGCTAATGCTAAAGGAACAACAACTGTAATAATACAACTAACAACAGTTGTCAGCGTTGTCGTTTTTAAAGAAGCATAAAATGAACTATTTAGAAGCTTTTTATAATTCTCAAGACCAATGAATGTAGTTGATCCAAATCCCTTTATCTTCTGAAAGCTCATTATCAAAGAAGAAAAGAAAGGATATACATTAAATGCAAGAAGTGAAATGATGAACGGTATTAAAAAAAGATATGGAGCAACCTTTGTATTATAAGGAAGCATCTTAAATATCTTACCTATTTCTTTATTCTTTTTTTCTTTCATAATCTTTCCCTTTAAGGAAAGTAGGGAGTTTTCCTCCCCACTTTTCTATTTTTAATTATTTCTCAAAGCATTTGCTGAAGACTTAAGTGCCTCACTAGGAGTCATTGTCTTTGTCTCAAATACGTTATACATAACCTTTGAAGAGACCTCATTAAAGGCTGATGGAACAAGAGATGTGTTATTAATTGCATTTGCATTTTTTAAACTAGAACCAACAATTGCAAATACATTTTCATTTGAGAAATATGGCATGTTAATCTGAAGGCTACTATCTTCCCAACAGTCTGTTCTATATGGGTCATAGCCAAGCATCTCATAGCACTGTAACTGTGCATCCTTACTCATTTTGCAGAAATAAAGGAAATCCTTTGCAAGATCTATGTTTTTACACTGTTTAGTAATTACAGCACCATTACCGCCTGTGCATGCTGTTGTATATTTCTGTCCTTCTTCCCAAACTGGCATAGGTCTAACCGCAATCTTTCCAGATAGATCTGGCATATATTCCTGGAGTCTATCCATATACCACATAGGAAGAATAATTGATGCACATCCACTATTATTAAAGAATTCGTAGAATACTTCAGAAGCATTACCACCACCTGGCATTGGAGATGCAATACCTTCATCAACCCAACTCTTTAAATATTCCAAAATCTCAATGTTTGTTTCGCAATCTAAAATTACATTGCCATTTTCATCAATAAAATCTGAACCTTTCTGAAGAACCATTGACTGGAATGGTGCCATATCTGTTGTTTCAATAACAGTCATAGGTTTTCCTGTTGCAGCAAGAACTTTACGTCCTGCATCTTCATAATCAGCCCATGTAGTAATTGAATTGTAATCAACACCTGCTGCATTCATAATGTCAGTATTATAGTAAACAACTGTTCCACCTAGCTGAGAAGGAGCACCATAGAGCTTTCCATCTTTTGAATAGATGTCTAATTTAGCAGAAACAAAAAGGTCCTTATCGTCTTGAATAAGATCTGTTAGCTCTACAAATGGAACCTCTTCATAATCAAAGAATGTACCAAATGCTGTTACGTTTACATCACAGTAGTCAGGAGCGCCTTTTCCTGTCTGAAGTGCAACAAGAAGTTTTGTTTGCCTATCAGAACCGCCCATACTTACTGTTTCTAGTTCAATTTGTCTATCAGGATTTTGTTTGTTCCATTCTTCGGCTCTTGCATTATAAAAATCAGCCTGAGATGAAATACACCACCATGTTAGCTTAACTGGTCCAGTACTTTTTGGCTCTGAAGCTACTTCGGATGTACCATTAGCAAATACCATACCAATTGCTGTTGCAAATAAAAGCAACATCACTGCTATCTTTTTCATTTTTATCTCCTTTTTTTCTGCTTTTTGCAGAGAATATCCACTACAAACCCTTGTATTCGAACCAATCAAAATCAACATAGTTCGAACTATGCTTGCCATTAGATGACGCATACAAGGCTATATATGTGCCAGTAAAACCACCAGCAATTTCCATACTTAGGATTCTTATATCTTCTGTTGGTCCTAGCTGTTTCCAATCATCAAGTTCACTAGCATAGAAAAATAAGACGTCCTTCTCTCGTGCTAAGATTTTTAAATAAATCTTCTCTTTGTTATAACTATCAGAGGCAATTTTTCTTTTGATTCCGTTTTCAGTTTTGTAAAGAACAATATTCTTTCCTTCAATGACAAACTGATAGTTAAATCTATCATTAAAGAGAAGAACCATCCCCTCTGATTCTCCTTCTGCGGCATTGAACTCCATTAGAGTACTTGCGGAGAAAGAAATGTGTTGCATTCTTCTCAACAAAAGAGATGGATTAGCCTGTTCATTCACCGTCGACGGATGCATGAAGAGTCTAAGATAGCCCTTTCTTTCATCAAGTGAACAAATTCTATGTCTTGGTGTTCTCAGATAATTCCACTCTAACGAGAGCTTTTTTTCGTCAAAATTGTCTCGTTCTGGTTTTTCAGGCCATTTTGTTTCTACAAGATTTGGCCCATCAAACTCAAATTCAACATGCCCAGTTTCAGGACTAAACACAGGCCATCCTTCTTCCCAAACAACAGGAACAGCAAAGGTTTCTCTTCCAAGAACTCTATAGGTTCCCCCGTCTAAACGCGAAGCTAGTAGCACAGCCCACCACTCTCCGTTGTGTAGTTGGATGATATCTGCATGTCCTGTACAGTTTATAGGATGTTTTCTTGTTAGATTTCTATGAGTAATAAGTGGGTTCCTTGGGTTTGGTTCATATGGTCCCCAAACACTCTTGCTTCTAAATATAGTTTCGCTATGATTTAGGTTCGTTCCCCCTTCCGCGATCATTAGATAATAATAATCACCAAAATGATAGAGATGTGGTCCCTCGGGAGCATCGGCACCATCAGAAGCACCTCTTTCTCTCAAAACTTTTCTTTCTCCAATAAGTTCCCCACTTTTTAAATTCATTTCTTGCATCCAAATCCATCTTTCTTCTCTAATTGGTTCTTCAGGATATGGACGAAGGTTTCCAACGTAATAGGTTTTATCTTCATCAAACAAGAGACTGGGATCGATACTTTCTGCACCTTTTATTTCAACAGGATTAGACCACGGTCCTTGTGGGTCTTTTGCTGTCACATAGAAATTTAAATTTCCATAGTAAAACGGTTCTCTAACAAGGGTTGTTACCACATAGAACAGGTCCTCGTCTTCTTTATATCTAATTGTAGATGCATATATTCCCTTTGAAGCTTTAAGCCCATCTAAATTAAGTTGTTCAGGACGAGTTAAAACATGAGAAATCTGATGCCAATGAACAAAATCTTTAGAATGAAAAACAGGAATTCCTGGGAAAAATTCAAAAGAAGACGTTATTAAGTAGTAATCATCACCTTTTCTACATACAGAAGGATCAGGATACATTCCAGCAAGTAGAGGATTATGAAGTTTCATTGTCTTATTCTCCTTTCTTTATCATTTGGTCCATAGAAAATAAGCCCTTCTTTTTTCCAATTAGAAAGACCGATAGATAATTCTTCTTGTTCATAAGTACCAAGTGCTGTTTTTTCTATTTCTGTAAAGATTGGCAATCTATGACCTCTATCCTCTGACTCAATGCATTTAGCAGCCGTACACGAAGCAACAGAAAGCGCTTCTTCTGGTAAACTCGCTTCCAAAAGCGATGCTAAAAATCCTGCAATTGCAGTATCGCCTGCACCTATGGTAGAAATAGTTTTTTCTATGTACTTTGGTGCAATCCAAAGTTCTCTATTATTCCATTTTTCTGATAATGCAAGAGAAGGTATTAAGCTAGCCCTATTGTCTGTTTTGAGATATAAACCTTTTTTTCCAATTTTTAGAAGCACAATGTGTACACCACAATCAATGAGCCATGTAGCTATTTCGACAATTGTCTTTTCCGAAATAAAATCAATTATGTTTCTCCCATTGGCAGTTTCGTTAATCCTTTTATATTCTTCTGGCATAAGGAGTCTAAGCATTTCTTCATAGCTAGGCATAAAGATATCTACATAAGGAAGAAAAGCTTCCATATATGAATAATCATCTCCATTATTTGGCATGCACATATCTACTGAAGTTGCAATCTTTTTTGCTTGTACTTTTTTTAAAAGATAAGCCATATGTGCACCTTTTTCCTTCCAAAGTTCCTTCATTTTTGGCGGATAACCAAAGTGAAAAAGATCTATATCTGAAAGAAAATCTTCTGTTATGTCATCTTCAGTTATTGATTGAGAAACACCTCTTTTATGGAGAATAGTGCGATCTTTTCCGGGTTGAGTAATAATAGTAGAGGAAGAAGAACTACTACCAAATATGGTTTTGGCCTCTGTTTCAATTGCATAATCTTCTATCATAGAAGAAACAACTTTACCAACCATATCGTCGCCGACTTTATAGAATAATTTTACAGGAATTCCTAGTGCCGCTAATGCCAAGCCAGTGTTTCCAACACAACCACCTAAAGTAAATTTGACATCAGAAAGATCAATCTGCTTGCCCTCTTCAATCAAGGATTCAGACTTAAATAAAAGGTTAATATCTAGACATATAGAACCGGCAACCCCGGCTTTTTTCTTATCCCCTTTCATAGCTTAAGGGATAGAAGAGTATTAATTAGTTATAACGATATACAAACTTTGCAATTCCCATCCAACCATCCTTCATGACATTTTCAAGCACATGAATATGTTGTTTTTGGGCATTTAATATGTTTTCAGACAGAGCATTTAATGCCCCTTCTAAATCATTATTTTCGATTGCATGAAAGATTGCCTCATGTTCATCTTTTGCTTCATGCTTTTCTTGTGCAAGAGAAAAGATACTCATTCTTTTTGTCTGCTTCGATATTCTTTCATAGAAAGACAAAAGCCTAGAGTTTTCCGATAGACTAGCTAATTCGCGATGAATTTTAGAGTCATATTCTAGAGAGCGAATTATATCTCCATCTTCAACACATTTTTTTAAAGATTCATTAAGTATTCTTAGAGAAGCAAGGTCTTTTTTCTTTATTCCCTTCTCCATTGATAACTCTAACATAGATTTCTCTAAGGCATTTCTTGCATCATACAAATCAATGATTTCTTCCTTCGTAATATCAGTAACTTTGAAATTATGAGGCCTCTTTTCTAATAAACCATCATCAACAAGTTTTAGTAAAGCTTCACGTATTGGAGTTCTACTAATTCCAATTTCCTTACTAAGAGAATAATCCGAGATTAGAACACCGGGAGATAAAGAGAACCTAACAATCCTATCTAGAATCATGTTATATGCTGTTTCTACAAGATTTTTCGTATCTTCTCTTTTCATCTTTCCCTCAACTAATGAAAGTATATCATCTATTTTTCTACTCTTCTAGCCAAATCCTCCTTTTGTTGATTTCAATTTTTGTATACAAATTATGTTTACATATTCATAATACAACTAAGGTATACAATGTCAACAGAAAAAATCATTTTAACAATTAAAAAAATGGACAACCTATAAACTTATCTCTATCACTCAGAAGAAGCTAAAAATGGCAAATATTAAACTTTTACTTTAGATTTTATTAAAAATTTCAAACTACTACTTTGAATTTCAAGAGTTTGTTGTTAAAATTCTTTTATTGCTAGGATCTAAAAAATGAACAATTACATTGAAAGAATCGCTCAAATAAATAGTAAACTTGAGAAAAAATCTCTTTTTCTTTTCGGCCCGAGACAGACAGGAAAGTCCTCATACATAAAAAAACAACTTAAAGAACCACAATTATCTTGGAGTCTTTTGGACAATGAACTTTATCGAGATCTTTCAATGCGACCATCGCTTCTTAGAAATACGCTGAAGGCAAGAAAAATTAATGAAGGTGTTGTTGTTCTCGATGAGATACAACGTTTACCGGATCTTTTAAATGAAGTTCATATGCTTATTGAGGAAACAAACATCCATTTTCTTCTAACTGGTTCTAGTGCTCGAAAATTAAAGAAGAAGGGAGTAAATCTTCTAGGAGGAAGAGCAAGTAGACTCACCTTTCATCCACTAGTATGGCCAGAAATCAAAGATTTTGACCCTTCCCTTGATAAAATTTTAAAATCAGGACTTCTTCCGGCAGCATTTACAAGTGATGATTATGAAAGCCTTCTCTCTGATTACACAGGACTTTATGTTAAAGAAGAAATTGAAGCAGAAAGAGAAGTAAGAAACCTTCCTCCGTTCTGGGAGTTTTTAAGAATCGTGGCAGCTCTAAGCGGAGAAATTACAAATTATGAAAATGTAGCTAGGGACGTAGGAATTAGTGGTGTTAGTGTAAGGGAATGGTACAACATTCTTGTTGACACTTTAATTGGATTTGAAGTTCCACCTTACAGAAAAACAAAAATGAGAAAGCCAAATGCAACAAGTAAGTTTTACCTTTTTGATGTGGGGGTTACAAGAAAACTTCAAGGGCTCTCTGCAATAGAAGAAGGAACATCAGAGTTTGGAAGATACTTCGAAAATTACATTGCAACAGAAATTCGCAGTTGGCTTGACTATTCAGGGTTTGATAAAGAGGGGCTCTCATATTGGCATGCTCTAAGCGGTCAAGAAGTAGATTTCATTATTAAGGAAAAGATTGCTATTGAAGTAAAAGCAACAAAGCGAGTATCCCCAAGAGATTTAAAAGGCCTACAAGCACTTATGGAAGAAGGTTTAATAGAAAAATACATCCTTGTATGCCGTACAGATTATCCAGAGCTTCTTGATAATGGAATATTAATTCTGCCATATAAAGATTTTCTTTCTGACTTATGGAGTGGCAAAATTATTATGTAATGAATTTGATATGCGTTATTTTAAACTTTGTGAGCACCGGTTTTTCTTAAAACGATTACATCTAGACTCAAATAGTTTTTTTAAACTGTCCATATTTTGGGCGAAAACTATTTATTATCTATTCGAATATAAAAAGTGCTTCTGCCTGAACCTTTCTTTAAAATGAACCCTTCATCGTTTAATTTTTTTAGCGCAGCTAAGGCAGAAGATCTTCCTATACTAGGGCAGAAGGCTATGACATCTGCACTCGTGAACTTGCCCACCTTTTCTTTGATGTAATTTTTTACAACATCATATGAAGTCGTGTTGCTTTCTCTTTCAGACAACAACCCAACACATTCTTCTAACTCTGTATAACATGACAAAATAACTTGAAGCATATATCTGATAAATGGTGTTGGATCATTTTTTTCTTCATGCCATCTAGCATCAGATTCCTCGAGAGCATCGTAATAACGATCCTTCGTTTTTTCTATCTGTTTTTCAATGCTTATGTATCTTCCGATACTATATCCGTTCTTGTACAAAAGAAGTAATGTAAGTAACCTGCTCATTCTTCCATTGCCATCATTAAATGGGTGGATACATAGAAAGTCGCAAATGAAAGTTGGAATCAAAATTAATGAATCTATTTTTTCATTTGCAATGGCATATTCATATGCATTACACAAGTTTTCCACTGCGTTTGGTGTTTCATAAGGTGCAATTGGTGTAAATCTCGTAACCATTACTCCATCAGAATTTATCTCACTAATATAGTTTTGAACATTCTTAAAATGTCCACCATAAGATAATTTTGCTCTTTTTAAAAGGTCACGATGAAGCTGAAGAATATATGATGGTCGAATTGGAATATACTCAGAACTCTCATGAATTGTATTTAATACATCACGATACCCCATAATCTCGTCTTCATTTCGATTCCTTGGCGTAGTTTTTTCCTCAAAAAGTTGTTTAATTCGAGTATTTGTCGTAACGATGCCCTCAATTTTATTTGATGCTTGTGTGCTTTGTATTTTTGCAATTTCAGCAAGACGATCTAATTCAACTGGCTTCTGCCTAACAAATAAGTCTTGTCGTCCTTTGCATTCATGAATCTTTGCAACAAGATTTAGGATATCTGTATCCCATTTTTTATCATACAGCCTAGTATAATCAAATGATCTCATAAAAACTCCTTTCGTCCAACGCATCCCCTTTTTCGTCCAATTATAATTAATTTTGGACGAAAAATAAACAAATTGGACGATAAAATTTTCCATTGCGATATGTTTCTTGTTGTACTTTCTAACTGCTGGGAAATAAAACAATTAATAGAGGCTTCATGCATAGTTGTGGGTAAAGTTAATAAATAGAGATAGATTTCTAGGAATGCCAGTTAATTGAAAAAGCATTTAGGGATCTTATTTTATTTGGCCAAATAAAAAAAGAAGGCAAAAGCTAAAGCAGCTACTATTACAGATTAAACCAATTCAGTCAAAGCATTAATTTTATCGTTGTTTTTAAAGAAAGCACTTAGAAAATCATCTCACAATATGTGATTTTTCTCTAAATACTCATCGCGAAAGTAATGCTTAAAACAAATCGGAATGTGTTCCGGTGTATAACAATTCTAGAATTAACTCCGAATTAATTATTCTATAAACTAGGAGCCAATCAGGAAGAATGTGACATTCATGAAGGCCAGTGTATTTTCCTTTGAGAATGGGGTCTTTATATTTAGCATGAACCTCACCAGCTAAATCAGAGATTGTAGTTGGAGTTTCCCCCTAGGAGCCTTCTGTAGATACATCTGGCTCTTGCTTCTTTAGAAAGCAGGGACTACCTTTCCACCGTAAGGTCTAGCC
>DHMZ01000112.1 GCA_002406055.1 Spirochaetales bacterium UBA4629 | reverse complement strand
AAAATGAAAAATATGTCAAAAGAAAGTAAAAAAGCTTAAAAAGCCCACTCACCTCCCCTAAAAATTGGGATTTTTTTACCATCTTTTGTTATTGCATCGATATCTAATGTGTCAGAACCAATCATAAAATCTATATGAATCATTGAATCGTTTACACCTCTTTTTTTACATTCTTCCTGTCCTAACTCTTCACCATTTGCCACGCAATTATTAAAGCCGGCACCAAAAGCGAAATGACAAGTAGCATTTTCATCAAACAAAGTACTGTAGAAAAGTATCCCACTTTTCCTGATTGGTGATGAATTTGGAACAAGTGCACATTCACCTAGATATTGAGCACCTTCATCAATTGTGAGAAGTTTACCTAACAACTCCTCATTCTTTTCAGCTTTCCATTCAACGGCCTTTCCATCTTCAAATCTAATCCAAAAGTTTTCAATCAAATTACCTCTATAGCAAAGAGGAAGCGTTGCAACAAGCTTTCCTTCAGCACGCCCCTTCTTAGGAGAAGTAAAACATTCTTCTGAAGGAATATTTGGTTGGAAATACACTTTTTTACTACCTATTGTGCTTTCTCCTCCACCAAGGAAAAGAGATTCCTCCATAAGTCCAACTTTAAAGTCTGTACCATCTTTAGATGTATAATGAAGAGTATCTATGTGAAGACTGTTTAGGTAATCGCACCTTTTCTTTAAATCCTCATCATGTTTTTTCCATTCATCAATAGGATTTTCTAAAGCTCTAGATGCAAGTAAAATTTTTTCCCATAGTGCTTCAACAGCTTTTTTTCCACTCATTGTAGGAAATAACTTCTTTGCCCAACGAAGAGAAGGAATAGCAGCAATACACCATTGATATTTTCCATCCATAGCATCGTTGTACTTCTTAAGCTTTTTTCCTCTTGCTTGTAAGGCTTCACCCATCTTTTTGATATCAACACCCTTCAATCCATCAGGGTCCTCATCTTCAAGAAGTAAGAAACAAGGGAGTGTCTTTACTCTACTGCTTGCTTTTTCTAATTCCCACTTCTCTACTTCTTTCAAAGTATCTATTGTTCTATAGTTGTAATTAAGTTTATCCAAGTCCTGATTAATCCACTCAACAGTAACTTTTCTTGCTCCTCTTTTATAACATTTCTCAGTACAAAGAAGAGCAAAAGCACTATTTTCTGTAGATGCCTTAATAATAACATCTTGTCCTTTCTGAACATTTAAACCAACTTCAACTATGAGCTTTGCATAATTATCTAATACGGATTTTTTCATATATATCTCCTTATTTTGTATAAAAATAAATTAAAAGTAATACTTGTAAAATCATCATTAAAGGAAAAAACAGAGTAAAATACCAATGCTTAGTTTTATGTCTACAGAGAATAATACCAAGTGTTCCACCTATCCCTCCAAAAAGAGATGCAAACAAAAAAAGAACTCTTTCTGGAATGCGGCGAGTATTAATGTCTTTAGTGTGTTGTTTTATTGCCTTTCTCTTATCTATAAACATAAAAAGGAAAGAGATTAGATTCATAATAACAAGAAAACAAAGAACAATAATATCTTTCATGATTATTTCTCAAGAGGAAGCTTGTTCCACTCCTCTTTTACCATGCTTTCTACAAGTGCAGACATACTTTTTTCTTCTTCTATGGTTAGACTTTTTGTTTCTATAGGAGAAAGGAATTTGATATATACATTGATAAAGCCTAAACGATGAGCAGATTCAACAAGAAGCCTATCATTTTTAATAACGACAGGAACAACTCTGCACTTAGTTCTTTCTGCTATTTTAAAGGCACCATTTTTAAAGGTTCCAACTTCTCCAGTTTTACTTCTCGTTCCTTCAGGAAAAACGACAAGAGAATGACCTTCATCTACCCACTGGCATCCTTGACGAACTGAATCAACAATACTACGTGCACTCTTACGGTCGATTTTTATGCATTTAAGAGAGATTAATAAACCATGCAAAAGAGGAACTTTAAATAGCTCTTTTTTTGCCATCATTGATGGGAAACGACCAAGAGAGCAATAGAAAAATGGAATGTCAATCATAGAATTATGATTTGGTGAGTAGATAACGCTTTCACCTTTAGGCGGTATGTTTTCTTTTCCATCAACGTGTACTCTTGCACCAAGCGCTATCATTATCCACCAACAGAGAATTAAGTAAAAAAATGATGATACTGAGTGAGCTAATTTTTGAGCTCTAAAGAGAGAAAAGAAGTAAAAGAAGAACAAACCAACCACAGCAAGAACAAGGGAAGGAATAACAAGAATTATAGAGATAGTTAAACGAATTATTTTTAGAGCTTTTTTCATATAGATCCTTATTTTATTGAATAGAGCTTATAATAAAGGCCTTTTTTAGCTAAGAGTTCTTCATGTGTACCCTTTTCAACAATTTTTCCTTTATCTAAGACGAAGATTTCATCACTATCAATGATAGTTGATAATCTATGCGCTATTACAATGCTAGTGCGTCCTTTTGCAAGTTCGTTAAAAGCACTTTGGATTAAAGCTTCACTCTCTGTATCTAGAGAACTTGTTGCCTCATCAAAGACAAGTATTGGTGGATTTTTTAAAAATACACGTGCAATGCTTAATCTCTGTTTTTGACCACCACTGAGTCTCGTGCCTCTCTCTCCAACTTGCGTATCGAGGCCTAGCGGAAGAGAAGAAACAAAATCGCTTAAATTGGCTTTTTTGAGCGCAAACCATATCTCTTCGTCAGTGCAATCTGGACGTCCATAGGCAATATTATCACGAATAGAGGCATCAAATAAGAAGACATCCTGCTGAACGAAACCAATATTTGAACGTAGAGAACGCTGTGTTACATCTAATACATCTTGTCCATCTATTGTAATTGAACCACTATCTCTTTCATAAAAACGTGCAAGAAGAGAAACAGTTGTACTCTTTCCAGCCCCGCTCTCCCCAACTAAAGCAACTCTCTTTCCGCCATCAATTTTCATTGAAAGGTTATCTAGAACAGGCTCGTCTTCTCCTTCATAGTGGAAAGAAACATTTTCAAAGACAATGTCACCTTTAGTTACTTTTAAAGGCTTTGCATTTGTTTTATCTAAAATTGAAGGCGCAACATCCATAATCTCTGTAAAGCGCTCGAAAGATGAGGCACCTTGACTATATTGCTCAGCAAAGTTAATGAGCCTGTCAATAGGAGGAAGAACAACAGAAACATAGAGAATAAAAGTAAGCAAGTCAGCAACCCCAACTTTGCCGTTAATTATTAAAACAATTCCACCTGCAACTGTTATAAAGTAGTAAATCTGGCGCATAAAAGAAATTCCTGTTTGGTAGAATGCCATCTCTTGATACATATCTTCTCTGGAATTCTTCAGCGATACATTAGACTCTGCAAACTTTTGCTCTTGGTACTCTTCTCTAGAATAAGACTTAACTTCCCTTATGCCGGAAATAGAGTTTTCAGCTGTGACATTAATCTCGCTGATACGCTTTCTTATTGCTCTATTTTTATTCTTTAATCGTCTATTAAATATGATTCCATATATAGCCATGATTGGAAGTGGAATAATTGAAACGCTAGCTAAAAGAGGAGACATTATAAACATTAAGACATAGGCACCTGTGATAGTTAAAACCGATATTACTATATCCTCAGGACAATGATGTGCAACCTCTGCGATATTAAATAGGTCATTAGATATCCTACTCATAATATCGCCAGTCTTTGTTTTATCGAAGTACGAGAAAGATAATTTCTGTAGGTGATGAAACAAATCAGAACGCATGTCATTTTCTATCCACGTACCCAAATAATGTCCCCACTTTATTCTTATATATGTACAAACTGAGTCTAATATATAACATGAGAGTATCAAGGCCAAATAGAAGACAATAACCCAATAGACAATTCCTTCTTTTGGACCCTGTATAATTGCAAGCACCTTTCTAACAAAATAAGGAGCAACAATCGATAGGGCACTAGATAGAAAAGCAACAACCAAGTCTAAAATAAACCAAAACTTATATGGCTTATAGTAACTAATAAAGCGAGAGAATAGTCCTTTCTTTTTATCCATTCTTTTTTCCTTTGAAAATGGAAATAATTCGTGCAAAGAGACTCTTCTTCTTTGGCACTTCTTTTTCGACAATTGTTTCTTCTTTCTTTGGTTGATTTGAATAGGTTTTTTTATAGTATACCATGCGTTCTTCAAGTGTCATTGAACTTAGCTTCTTAAAGTCTGTTCTAGACTTGTTTCCAGGCTCCTCTTTCTTCTTCTCATTAACCTTTTTATCTTTAAATGTAGACTTCTTTACTCTTGAACTATTAGATGACGTAGTTCTCCTTACTGTCTTTAGATGTCTATTGCTATCATAGCCCTTGGATTTATCTTCTACCTTTTCTAATCCAACCTCATCTGGCCACAATACAGGAATCTTCATCTGAATATAGTTTTCAATAGCTTCTAAGCCATAAATATATTCTTCACAAGCAAGAGTAATTGCTTTTCCACTCTTACCAGCACGGGCAGTTCGTCCTATTCTATGAACGTAGTTCTCATAGTCTTCAGGAATATCGTAGTTTACAACTAGCTCTAAGTTATCTATTTGCAGTCCCCTAGCAGCGACATCTGTCGCAACAAGGTACTTAAGCTCGCCTTTCTTCATTCTTTCGATTGTTTCTAGACGCTTACTTTGAGCCATATCTCCCATCAGATATTCAGTTTTGTACCCATTCATATTTAATCTTTGAGATACTTCTACTGTTTTATCTTTTGTGTTTGTGAATACAAGGCAAGAAGAAGGATTAAGCTTATTTAGTATAGATAAAAGGAGATCGAATTTTTCATCCTTGCTTACATGAAAGAGTTCCTGAGTAATGTTTTTCACAGTTATCTCTTCTGGTTGAACAGCAATCTCTAGGCTATTGTTCATGTACCCCCAAGCAAGATTCTTAACCCTACTTGTCATTGTTGCACTGAAGAGCATTGTCTGCCTTGACTCTTTATCTCTAAGGGATGCAAACATTACTTTTATATCTGGGAAGAAACCCATATCGAACATTCTATCTGCTTCGTCCATTACAACGATATCAAACGTACGGAAATCTATTCTTCTGCTTTTTGAATAATCTAAAAGACGACCAGGAGTACCAACATATAGACTTAGTCCATCCTCAATCTCTTTCTCTTGCTCTTTATAGCCCACTCCACCATAAAAACATCCTGTCTTGTATTCAGGCATTTTACTAGAAAGTGCTTTTGCATCCTTCTCTATCTGTACGGCCAGCTCTCTTGTAGGAGCAACAACAAGGGCCTTACTTTGGCCCTTTGTTTGTATGTAGTGATTAAGTATAGTTATTAAATATACAGCAGTCTTTCCACTCCCCGTTTTGGATTGGACCATTACATCTCGTCCTGTAAGAGTTATTGGAAGAACCTTTTCCTGAACCAATGTACAAGTCGAAAAACCAACGCTTTTCAATCCTAGAAGCACCTCATGAGGGAGGTTAAGCTCATTAAATGTCATCTCTTCTACCCTAAATATTTATTCTTCTACTAGCTTAAGTTTTCGCTTGTCTTTTGTCTATCGAGTTCACTCGTACTTTAAGACTTCTCTAGGCTTGGAACCATTAGCAGGTCCTACAATACCCTCTTCTTCCATCATTTCAACGATACGAGCCGCTCTATTGTAGCCAATCTTAAGCCTTCGCTGTAAGTAAGATGCAGATGCGCTCTTTCTTTCATAGACTATCTTTTTTGCAGCTTCGTATAGATCTCCATCAGAGTCATCTATATCTCCACCGCCATCATAGTCATCATCTGAGCCCTCTTCCTCTTCAAAGACACTCTCTTCCAAGAATTCGGCCCGAGGGTTATTTTCGGAAGCAAATGCTGCAACATCTTCGACTTCACTATCAGATACAAAGGCTCCCTGTATTCTCTTTAATCCTGGGTCAGCAGGATCTAATAGGAGCATATCTCCCTTACCTAGTAGGTTCTCTGCACCCTGTTCATCAAGAATAACACGAGAGTTAATACCAGAAGATACAGCGAAAGCAATTCTTCCAGGAAGGTTAGATTTAAGAGTACCTAAGATGACATCAGCACTAGGACGTTGAGTTGCCAAGATCATATGTATTCCAGCAGCTCTTGCTTTTGCGGCAATACGACTTATTGCGTTATCCATCTCTTTACCAAGGACAGCCATGATATCTGCAAACTCATCCATTATAAGCACGATGTATGGCAATTTCTCAACGCTTCTTAACTCGCCTTTTTCAATCTTTTCGTTAAGACCAATAACGTTTCTTACACCATAGCGAGCTAACATGGAATAACGTCGCTCCATTTCGCAAACAAGCCAATTTAGGGCTTTAAGCGCACGTTTAGCATCCGTAATAACAGGTGTTAAAAGATGAGGAATTCCATTGTAAATGGTAAGTTCTACGACCTTTGGGTCAACCATAATTAATCTGACATCTTTTGGTCCCTTCTGATAAATAATTGTATTAATAAACGAGTTAATACAAACACTCTTACCAGAACCCGTTGTACCAGCAATAATCATATGCGGCATCTTTGAAACATCGATTACTATTGGTTCCCCTGTTATGGTTTTTCCCAAAATCATAGGAATCTTCATTGCTTTGTATTTTTCATTTGCACGAAGAGCATAGACCATATCTTTAAAACCAACGATTGATGTTCGATCGTTCGGAACTTCAATACCAACAGCTTGCTTACCTGGAACTGGAGCAAGAATTCTAACCTTCTTTCCACCAAGAGCATAATTAAGCTCATCTTCACGCGCTTTAATCTTGCTTATAATCATTCCTTGAGCAAGGCGGAGCTCATACATTGTTACTGTAGGTCCCTTTATTATATCTGACAGCTCAACAGATATTCTCTGTTCAGCAAGAGTCTGAACAATTATCTCGCCCTTCTGCCTAGTAAGACTATCTATTTCTTGGCTTACCTGAGGGTAATCTTTCAAGAGTGATGGAGAAGGTGGTGTATATGTAGCTTTTTGCCTAAGCGCAATTGCTGTGTATCCACCTCTATTAGAAGCAAGATCACCAACACCAACAACTAAATTAAAATCGTCACTAGCTTCTTCAACGCTCTTTGTTTCAATTGTTTTGTGGCCATCATCACTTACTTCTTGTCTCCTTACTCGTGGAGCTGTTGGTATAACAACATCACTTTCTTCTTTTTCTTCTGGAACGACAGTTTCTCTTACACTTTCGTTCTTTTCTTCCTTCTTGAAAGCACTCTTTAATGAGCCTTTATCCTTCAAAGATGAAGACTTTTCATAAGGATTTTCAACAACGCTTTCATCTTCAGGCTTAAACGCTCTTAAAGGTGTATAAGAAACAGAAGACATAGACTCATCTTTTGGCTTCAGTGATTCAAAAAGTTTGTATCGTGGATGATCCTTCTTTAGATATGATGGAGCAATTTCTGCGTCGCTTTCATCCTTCTCTTCAACCTTTTCCTCTTCATATTTTCCATTCTTTAGATTTTCAAACATCTTATAGCGAGGGTGGTCCGGACTAAGATTAGACGGAGCAACAGATAAATCTCCTTCATTTTCTTCCATGTTTACAGCACCATCATTACTTTCACCTTTATTTGTAGTAAGATTCTTAAACATCTTGTAGCGAGGATGCTCTGGACTAAGATTAGATGGAGCAAATGAGGAAGACTGATTAGGTTTTGACTCTATCTCTTCTTCATCACTATCTAAACCAATTATTGGACGCTGTGGGGGAAGAGGCGTAGCATCGTCTTGAGAGTTATTGCACATTTCAAGGGTCGCTTCGAGCATTCCACCACCCTTAAATTTCTTAGTAGAAAGAAGCTTTTTCTTATCCTTTTGGCTTTTTTTCTCTTCCTTATCCATCTCAGTTTTAAGATTGTCCATAAATGAAGAGCTTTCAACTAATGCGCTATCATCACTATCATTTTCAAGATAGTTAGTCTTATTATCTTCTTCATGATGGCCAATAGTTTTTAGCTCAGGCATAGAACAAAATTGAGGGAAAGAAAGAGGAGTATCTGGGTTCTTTAGCCCTTCATCATATTCAGGAGCTTCTCCGAAATCTACGACAGGATTTTTCTTCTTTTCCTTTTCTGCCTCTTTAAGATTTCTTTTCTCTTCTTTTTGTTTTAGTCTCTCTTCTTTTTCTCGCTTTTCGTCTTCTTTGTCCTTTCTGTTCTCTTCTTTTTCTATTGTCTTATCTTTCTCTTTTAGGGCCTTCTTCTCTTCTTTTTGTCTCTCTTTTTCTCTTCTTATTTCTTCCTTCTCTCTCTTTTTCTCATATTCCTTCTTTTCTTTGAGAGCTTCTTTTTCTTTCCTCTTTTGCTCGCTCTTTTCTTTTTTATTGAGCTCTTCGTTATACTTTAATTCGTCCTTTTGTCTCTCTCTTTCTTCCTTTTCATTTAAGCGCTGCTGTCTTTTAAGGAGCTTTTCTTCTTGTAGAGTTTCTTTGCTCTTAATAGCACCCTCTTTTTCCAGCATCTTAATTTGAATTTCTCTCTTTTTTCTCCATCTTGCATCTAAATTCGATACAGAGAAAAGAATAACTAGGAGTAAAAGGAGTTCTAAAATAAAAAGAACAAATAAAAGTCCAGGGTGTGTTTCTTTTACCTTTTCTGGAACAAACGAAGGTAAAGAAAGGGCAGAATAAACTCTAAACGCACTTTGAAGCGTTAGGTATATTGGAACTAACAATACAGTTGAGAACATTGAAAATGGGCGACGCAACCTACACACAAGAACTATCAAAGCTTCAAGTAGTAGGAAGGCACCAAATTCGGCTGTGCCATAACCACCATTAGATACACTAAGTGTTGAAGTAATAAAACCATTAATAGATCCAAGCCACGATGGGAGGATTCCCATTCCGCTAAGGACACCTATTGTAACTAATGAAATACCTAAAACGACAAACAAAAGTCCGATAAAGAGCGAGACCTTTCCTTTTTTCATTCTTTTCTTCTACCTCTCCCAATCTTTGAGGATTACTATGTTCCTCATCTCAGAGAGTCCCGGGACAGTTATGGGTTCTATCACGGAGACAAACTTATAACCTTGCTTTTTTAAAGAAGCTATCTCTGCCCCAATATTAGCCTCTGTTCCCTTATAAAATATTGCGTTTTTTGATAGTTTTATAGCATCGCTTGCTATATCGACAATAGGGTGGAAAGCTCGACACGTTAGATAGTCGAAGCTTCCTTTAGCCTCCTTGATATCTTTATCAATAACGCTAACATTCCTAAGCTTCAGTAAAGCTATAGTAGAACGTAAGAACCCCACTCGTCTTTGCATTCTTTCTATTAGGAAGAAATTTCTATCTTCAAATAATATTGCTAAAACTAGGCCCGGAAGTCCAGCTCCTGAACCTAAGTCTGCAATATTCATATCACATTTTGTTTCTCTTTTGAATATAGGATAAGCTGCTACTGAATCAAAAATATGACGCAAAATTATGTCATCTCTTTCTTTTGACCCAACTAGCTTTAGTGTTGGGTTAAAAAGCATCAGCTCATCAACATATTTTTCTAAAAGTATGCATTTTTCTTTAGCATTTTCAACACCTAAAGAAAAAAGATAATCCTCAATTTTATTTTGCATGAGATTTTCCACTAAGGGCAAGAGCTAAAATAGCTGTATCAGAAACTCTAACTCCAGATATTCTTCCTGCCTGACCAACAGAAGATGGTCTCATCTTCTTAAACTTTTCTTTTGATTCTGCACTAAGACCATCAACACTGTCATAATCAAAATCCTCAGGAATATGGATACTTTCCTGTTTTTTTGCTCTTTGACAGTCAATTTCTTGTCTTTTTAAATATCCTGAGTATTTAACATCGAGCATAACTTCGTTAAGAACAGGTTCACTGTAGTTCTTTAACTCAGGAATTTCATCCATGCTAAAGATATTGTTTTCACTTTGGACAAGACGCTCTAGTCCATTTTTTCCTGCTACCCTACTCTGTCTCAAGAGCTCCTTAACTTCATCCATCTTTTCAATTTTATCTTTAAGTCTTGCCATCTTCTCTTCTGAAACAAGACCTGATTGGTATCCAATTGGTGTTAGTCTTATGTCTGCTGAATCATGACGTAGCGACAATCTATACTCAGCTCTAGACGTGAACATTCTATATGGTTCTTTTGTGCCCTTTGTTACAAGGTCATCGATTAGAACCCCAATATAAGCATCTGTTCGACCAAGCACAACAGCTCTTTCTCCCTTCAATTTTTGACAAGCATTAAGACCAGCAATTAAACCTTGAGAGGCAGCCTCTTCGTAGCCGCTTGTGCCATTTGTTTGTCCAGCTATAAAAAGAGAATCTACTATCTTTGACTCCAAAGATGGCAATAAATCCATCGGATCAAGATAATCATATTCAACTGCATATGCTGGTCTCATAATCTCAACGTGTCTTAGCCCAGGAAGTGTTCTAATAAAGCGATGCTGTACTTCTTCTGGAAGAGATGAAGAGAGACCATTTAAGTACATCTCTTCTGTCCCAATGCCTTCTGGTTCAACGAAAATCTGATGGCGTTCTCTCTCTGGAAATCTAACGACTTTATCTTCAATGCTAGGACAATATCGAGGACCTTTACCTACAATCTTTCCACCATAAAGAGGAGAACGATGTATGTTCTCTCTAATTATCTTGTGTGTCTCTTCATTTGTATAAGTTATATAGCAAGGAAGAGTTGGCCTTTCGATTGTGTCATAATCAAAAGAGAATGGCATCATTGTCTCATCGCCATTTTGAATCTCTAATTCATCAAAATCCAAGGAAGATTTACGAACACGAGCAGGAGTTCCTGTCTTCATTCTGCCTACATTAAAACCATATTCGCGAAGTTTTTTTCCTAGTCCTACTGCAGCACCTTCACCAAGACGGCCAGAAGGAGCGTCATACTCTCCAATGAAAATTCTTCCTTCCATGAATGTTCCAGTAGTAAGAACAACAACACGGGCGCTTATCTTCCAGCCCCGCTCAGTTACAACGCCAATTATTCTTTTTTTACCGTCATTCTCTTCAAAAATAAAATCAACAACGGTATCCATAAAGAGATTAAGGTGTTTTTCTTTTTCGCATGTCTCTTTAGCTAGACGTGAATACGAGAACTTATCTGCTTGTGCACGAGGAGCTTGTACAGCAGGTCCACGACTACGATTGAGGATTCTAAATTGAATCATCGTCTTATCAATAAGGTGGCCCATCTCTCCGCCTAGGGCATCTATTTCTCTTACAAGATTACCTTTAGCTAAGCCGCCAATAGCAGGATTACAGCTCATACGTCCGATAGCATCCAAGCTTTGAGTAATCATTAAAGTATCATAACCTTCTCGGCTTAAAGCTAAAGCAGCTTCAACACCAGCATGTCCACCACCAATTACAATTGCATCGTAGTCTCTCATTATTTGTCTTCTCTTCTCTAAGTTATAATATGAAAAATGGATAGAAATTCCTATCTCTT
>DHMZ01000070.1 GCA_002406055.1 Spirochaetales bacterium UBA4629 | reverse complement strand
TTTTCTTATTTTTTGGGCTCTTTGGGAGCCTATTTTTTTTGTGTTAGGATAGTATTTTCTTTATAATTTTTAATTCGATAAAGCTTGGACAGAGGTGAGTTAAATTTAAAAAAATGTTTCTGTTAATACTATAACTAAAGTGTGGTTTCTTCTTTTCTAGTATAGATATTGTCTTTTGTGATAACTCTTTAGCTGTAATTGATTTTGCTTCTACTGTGCCTACAATCTTTTTAAATCTTTTAGCATTGCATCTGTATAGTTCTGTTTTATTAACAAAGGAAGATAACTCTGTTGTTGATTTTTTAATCATATTTGTTTTTACAGCACCAGAACGAATTACAGAGACATAGATATTATTCAATTGAGTTTCCATTAGTAATGAATAAGCATATCTATCGAGGGCTGTTTTAGTAACAGCATAGAGTCCAGTAAAAGGAAGAGGCTTAATTGTCGCAAGCTCACTTGTTACAATGATTATCCTGCTATTTGTTTTAAGCAAAGAATAGAAGACTTTGTTTACTAAATATGGACCAATAAAATTTACTGAAACTATTTTTTTGAATTCTGATGATGCAATTTCAATGAGAGAATCAAGCATATATAAGCCTGCATAGTGGATAATGCCATGGATTTTATCTGTATATGAAAGGATAGTTTTCTTTGCCTTTAATAAGCTTTCTTCACTTGTGATATCTACAGAAATAGGTATTAAGTTTTCGTCTTTCGATTCTTCTATTTTGACGTCTAAGGCAAAGATGCGATAACCCTTCTTTAATAGGTTCTTTACTGTTGCTCTTCCCATTCCACCGTAGGCTCCGGTGATGATAATGCTTTCCATAGTTATATTTTAAGGTTTTCATATTACGCAATAAAGTTATTATTTTTGATTTAGCTTTCGATTTTGAAAATAATTATTTCTTTTTTGAAGGTATAAATGTATACTACTTTTGAAAAGGAAATAAAATGAATAATTTAGTGGAAGGCATGTTTAAGCAATATGATATAAGAACTAAGATAGACAATCTATCTAGTGAATTAAAAGAAAGACTCTTTAGAGCTGTAGCACTTTATTTCAGAGATTGTGTAAAAGCAAAATCTGTTGTAATAGGAAGAGATGCTCGTTTAGGAGCTCCAGAGTTTGCAGAGGGTCTTGTTGATGCTTTAAGAGATGTAGGAATAGATGTTTTACTAAATCCACTCCCAATTTCTACTTGTCAGTTCTATTACACATGCATGAGATATAGAGAAAGCGCTGGAATTATGGTTACAGCAAGCCATAACCCTAAAGAATATATTGGACTTAAACTATTAAGCACACAGGTTGAGCCTATAGCATTTGGGTGTGGACCTTGTGGTGGAATTGAGAAAATAAAAGAATTCTATCTAAACAATGAGAGTGGAAAAGAAGAGACAAAGGGTAAACTTATTATTGTCAATGAACTAGATAACTTTATCTCTTACTCAATGGAACTTGCTTCTGTTAAAGAGGGTGATTTAAAAGGTTTGAAAATACTTATTGAAACACTCAATGGATCTGCAGCTACTGAAGTAGCGCTTGCTTTCCAAAAGGCTGGCGCTGAGATTGAAGTTAGAGATGCTATTCCTAATGGATATTTCCCAAAGGGAGATCCAAACCCTATAATTGAAAGCTCTATAAAGCCAGCACGTGAAGCTATGAAGAGTGGCAACTATGATTTCGGCTTCTGCTTTGATGGTGATGGCGATAGATTAGATTTAATGGCAAAGAACGGTGAACAGATTGTTCCTGGTCTAAATATGTCTATAATCTGTGAACGGCTTATGAAGCTTTATAATGGGGAAAAGAGAGAGTTCTACGCTGATGTTAAGGCTATACCAGTTTCTCTTAGTGAAATTGCAAAGAAGGGTGCTAATATACACATAATTCGTAATGGGCACTCATTTATAAAGGCAAAGCTAAGAGACAATTGCAGTAAAGGTTATTTCGCTTCAGAAGAAGAATCTGCTCACTACTACATGAATTTCCCATTTGATATTTCTGATAGATCAAAAGGTTATGCTGCCGTTGAGAATACACTCTTTTTCGCACTTGTAACTGCATCTTCTTACCTAGAGGATCCACAAGCTTATGAGAGAGCATATAAGCTACAAACTTCAATCTCCAGAGAACGAGAGTGGCCACTCTATTGTGAAAATGCTCCTGAAAAAATGGAGGAAATAATGACTCGTGTTGAAGAAAGAATGAAAGAAGAGGGTGCTACTATAATTAAGACAATGGATGATGGCAGTGACCTTGATGCAACTCTAATGCGCTTTAATCTTCCTGTAGTCTTTGATTCAACAACATCTCTAGATGGTAAAAAGTGGGCACAGGTTGCTCAACGAATAAGTCGAAGCGAAGATGCAATGTGTCGTTGGGAAGTCGTATCTAATGATAAAAATGAGTGCACAAGACTCAATGAAATAGTAAAATCTATAACAGACGAATATGTTAAAGCTGGACAAGCTCGATATTGAGGAATGGTATGGATTTAGGAGAAAGAAGAGAAAAAATCATTGAATTATTGCAGTCTAATCACTATGTGACAGTAGAGGAATTTGCAAAGGTGCTCGGAGTTAGTGCCGTAACAATTCGCTCGGATTTATCATCATTGGAAAAAGACGGAGAGGTAATAAGAACTCATGGTGGAGCCATGATTACCGAAAAAAAGAGTAAGGTAAGATTTATCTCCGAAACAATGAGAGAGTATGAAGAGGAGAAGAAATCTATTGCCAAGAAGGCTGCTTCTCTTATTTCTCCTTCAAACATAATAATAATCGATAGTGGTTCAACTACAACTAGAATAGTTGAATACATTAAAGAGATGAAAATAAGCGTTGCAACAAATAATGTCTTAGTTGTGGATATCTTAAAAGATTATCCACAAATCGATGTTTTATCTCTTGGTGGACAACTTAGACGAGAAAGCATGGGAACAATAGGTCCAATTGCTAACAACGCTATAAAAGCAATAAATGCAGATATCTACTTCATGGGAGGAGCTGCTTACTCTGGAGATATTATTACCTCATCTAATTTGGTTGAGAGTGAACTAAAGAGGAATATGATTAAAGCAGCTGATAAAGTTGTATTTCTTGCTGATTCATCCAAATACGGCAAAAAAGCATTCTCAACTATCTGCTCATGGAAAGAGGTTGATACTTTTATTACAGATAAAATTGACGATAGCTTTAGAGAGTATTTAGAAAACCAAGGCGTTGAGGTGATTCTCAGTAATGAATAAAAAAGGTATCTCTCTTGTTGGCATCAAAGATATAAAAACAATAGAAGAAATCAGAGAAAAATATCCTGATTGTTATTTTGAATTATCTTATTTATCTACAGAAGAAAGTCTGAAAGAGATACTTCCTATAATTAAGGGCAGGGTAAGTAGTATACATCTCCTTGCCCCTAAGAGAGAGTTCTTTCCTAATCTTGCGTCTCTTTCTTCATATGCTTGGTCTGAAAGAGAGATACTTAAAGATGTAGAACTTGCGCTTTCTGTTGGTGCTGAAAACTTAGTGCTACATCCAGGATACCTTGTTGATGGTTTAGTTTATAGCGATTATGCAAGGAGACTTCCTCAAATTAAAGAATTAAAACTTGAAGAGTATTTGATAAAAAAAGATGAGGGCGTTTGTTCTAAAGAGTATATCAAAAGTACTCTTTACAAAGAAAAGTATAAAGTAATGAAAGAAAATGCCCTAATACTTAATGATAAAATAAGTAAAAGTGGAATATCTTTATGCTTGGAAAATTTAAATCCGCGAGAAGGGTACATGGTGTTGCATCCAGATGAGATGATAGATTTAGCCTTCTCTGGACTTTCTCTTTGTTTAGATGTGGGACACTTACACGTTAATAGTTTTATCTTTGGTTTTGATACTCTTACTCAAGCAAAACGAATTCTTGATACACATAAAGTAAAAACTATGCATTTGCATTCTAATGAATCTTGCCAAGGGGTATACAAAGATTCCCATAAAAGCCTATACAAGTATATGCCATACTGGCGTGAACTCTGTTCTTACGGAGAAGAAAATGGCTCTAATCTTATTCTTGAAGTTTTAGAAGAGATTGTCGAAAACGTAGCTTTATTATTCTGATTTGTTTTCGTTATCGTAAATAAATTTCTTTTTTCTTGTCTTTAGGAAATACTATGCTAGAATTTTAGTTACAAAAGAAAGAAAAAAGGAGTTTTCATGAAAAAAGTAATCGCAATCGTGCTTGTATTATTGGTTTCTCTTTCAATTTTTGCACAAGGTACAAGTGAGACAAAAGCAGAAAAAGAGAATCTTGTAATATATAGTGCTGCATCAGAAGGTGAAGCTGAAAAGCTTACACAGGAATTTAATAAGCTATATCCAAATATTAACGTAACTATTATCCGTGCTGGTTCTGGCGACTTAGTAACAAGAGTAAAGACAGAATGGCCACAGCCAGAAGGTGACGTTATTCTTTTAATGGGTACAGAAAACCTCGATCAGATTTATGATATGCTTGAGCCATATAAGTGTGCTAATGATGCTAATATTGCTACTGAGTATAAAGATCAGGGTTCAGAAGTTCCAAAGTACTATGCAACATCAATGCCATTACAGGCAATTATGTATAATACAAATCTTCTCTCCAAAGAAGATGCTCCATCTTCTTGGAAAGACTTAGCTGATCCAAAGTATAAGGGACAGATTGTTCTTGCTAACCCAGCTTCTTCTGGTTCAGCTTATGCTCAGCTTTATATGATGAATTACCTTTATGGTATGGATTATGTAAAAGAAGTAGTTGCTAATACTACATATGTTGCTTCTTCTACAGCTGGTCCTGACAGTGTTGCTCGTGGTGAATATGCAATTACAGTTACTGGTGAAGCAAACATCGGTAAAAAGATTGGCGAAGGCGATCCTGTTGCTTATGTATGTCCTGAAGAGGGAACAGGTTTTAGAATTGAAGGTTCTGCAATTCTTGCTAACTGCAAAAACCTTGATAGTGCAAAGAAGTTTATCGACTTCATGACAACAAAAGAAGCATTTGAAATTGTTAGAACAGAGTGTAATAGAAGAGCTGTTTCTACAGAAATCCCAGGACCAGAGAATCTTCCTGCTCTTTCTGATTTAAAGTTCTTTGAATATGATGCTGTTAAGGCTAAGGAAATGAAGAAAGGCTTAATCTCTGAATTTAACGCACTTCTCTAATAATAATTAAAACAATTAATTGGGCTGAGAGCTTAAGACTTCCAGCCCTTTTTATAAAAGGATAAATATGAGTAAGAATGTAACATATGAAGGTGTAAATAAAATCTATGGTGAAGGAACAAAAAATGCTGTACATGCACTTAAAGATGTTTCCTTTACAATCAATCCTGGCGAGTTATTCTGTCTTTTAGGACCATCAGGATGTGGAAAAACAACTCTTTTAAGATCTACTGCAGGCTTAGAAGAGATTAGCTCAGGAAAGATGTTTTACGGTGATGTTGATATTTCAACAATACCTCCATATAAGAGAAATATTGGTATGGTATTCCAGAGCTTTGCTCTCTATCCACACATGTCAATATTTGAAAATGTAGCCTATGGTTTAAGAGTTAGAAAGGTTCCTCAAGATATTGTTAAAAAGAAAGTAACAGAGGTAATGGAACTTGTAGGCTTACAAGAAGAGTTAAAACGTAATCCTAGTCCAACAGCTCTTTCCGGAGGACAGCAACAGCGTGTTGCTATTGCTCGTGCTCTTGTTTATGATCCAGACATTCTTCTCTTAGATGAGCCATTGGCTAATTTGGATGCTAAGCTCCGTCGTTATATGAGAGCAGAGATTAGAAGAATCCAGAAGGCAACTAATATTACAACTATATTTGTAACACATGACCAGGAAGAAGCAATGGCTGTAGGAGACAGACTTGCAGTCTTAAGAAAAGGCATTGTTGAGCAAATTGGTTCTTCTGATGAGCTTTATAACGAACCTAAGAATGCTTTTGTTGCTAACTTTATAGGAAAGATGAATTTTTTTGAATCGAAGGTTGTAAGCAAAGATTTTTCTGCTGTTGAGTGTGAGGTAGTAAAGAGTGGAGTTAGACTTCCAGTTTCTACTTTGAGATGTCATGTCAATGCGAATGTTGGTGATACGGTTCTTGTAGGAGCTAGACCTGAACATTTATTTGTTTCTTTAACAAATGATGGCTCTTCAGTTAAGGGAAGAGTCCATATTATTCAACACCTAGGCTCGTTTATCCGCTATGAGGTTGATATAGACAAAGATATATCTCCTGTAACATTAGAAATAGATATGGACTCCCTTCAGAAGAATATTCATGAAGGTGATGAAGTATTTGTTGGATTTAAAAAAGAAAAGCTTTTCCTCTTTTCTCCTGAAGGAAGAGAACTATGAGTAGAAAATTCTCTATTACAGATAATGGGCAAGAGAAGAGTAAAGTAAAGAAATTCTTTCAGAAGGATTTTTCTCAGCTTTTAATCTTTGCTCTTCCTATGGCCTTTTTAGCAATCTTCTTGCTATATCCCTTGGTCTTAACACTTTTAAGGGCTTTTTGGGCTCCAACAGAAGGGCTAGAATTTTCTGGTTGGTCTCTTGAAGGTTTCAGAAAATTCTTCACTAGTAATCTATATATGAAGAGTTTAAAGAACTCTTTTATTGTTAGTATTAGCGTAACAATTCTTACTCTTATTATTGGTGTTCCAATGGGGTATTGTGTTGCACGTGTAAAAGTTCCAGGAAAGAAGCTCATTCTTTCATTGGGCATTCTTCCTATTATTATGCCAAGCTTTGTTGGTGCTTACACCTGGGTTATTCTTTTAGGAAATAAAGGAGTTTTAAGAGTATTTCTTAATTGGATTTTAAAACCATTTGGAGTAACAGTCCCTCCTATCTACGGAATGTTTGGCATGATTTTGTGTATGACGCTAACATACTATCCATTTGTATTCCAACTTAGCTACGGAGCTTTTGCTAGTGCAAACTCTCTTCTAGAAGAGTCTGCAATGTTAATGGGTGCGAAGGGCGGAAGAATAATGAGAACAATTACTCTTCCTCTTATAATGCCATCTTTAGGTGCTGCTGCTCTTTTAGTCTTTGTTAGAGCTATTGGAAACTTTGGTATTCCTGCCATCATTGGTGGAAGTAATTATGTTCTTCCGACACTTATATATTTTGAAGTAAATGGCTTCTTTAACATAAATGGAGCAGCTTCTATTGCTGTCGTTAACGTTGCTATTACTGCCATTGTATTGTATGTACAAAAATATGTTGTTGCGAAGAGAGAATATGAGACTATATCTGCAACACACAAGGATTTAAAGATCCATGAAGGAAAGGGTGCAGTGGTAGCTTCTACAATATATTGTTTAATAATTCTCATAGTTTCATTGCTACCTCAGATAACTATCATAATAATGTCATTCTTTACTAAATGGGTTGGACTTCTTCCTCAAGGCTTTACGTTCAATAATTATCTAAGAATTCCTAAGTATTCACATAAAGAATTGTTTAACTCATTCTTTCTTTCAATTACAGCGACAGTTCTATGTGCTATTCTTGGTTCTATTATTGCGTATATTACAGAGAGAAAGAAGCCAAAGGGAGCACCTCTATTGGATCTCGCTGTTATGAGTCCATTTATTCTTCCTGGAACTGTTGTTTCTATCGCACTTCTTTCTGCATTTAGTGGTAATAGTGCTTTAAGATTAACAGGAACGTATACAATTATTATTATCTCGTACATGATAAGAAGAACACCTTATGTATATCGTTCTGTATCTGCACAACTTACGCAGCTTAATCCAAGCTTGGAAGAGGCAAGTACAATCAGTGGTGCAAGCTGGTTCTATACATTCAGGCACGTTAGTGTTCCTCTAATTCTTCCTGCAATTATATCTGGTTCAATTATGACGCTTACAACTCTATTACAAGAATTAAGCACAACTATTCTTCTTTATTCTGGAAAGACAAGAACTGTACCTATTCAGATCTATGGAGCTGTTCAAGATGGAAAACTTGGGGAAGCAAGTGCTCTATCTGTAATTCTTCTTGTAGTTGTCTTTATCATTATTTACTCGATGAATAGGAGAAAGAGTGGAGATATGTCTTCATCCCTGAAAATGTAAAGATGATTAATAAAGAGCATTATATAGAGCTTATAGAAAGAAAACTTATACCATATTGGTTAGATAAGACAGATAGAAAGTATGGTGGAATTTTAAATTGCATTTCTAATGATGGAGAGTCTCTTTTATCTGAAAATAAGTATTTATGGTCAGAGGGACGATGGCTCTATATAATTGCTCTCTTAATTGAGAATAAAAAGTATTTTAAGAATTTAGATTATAATACGTTATTTTATTTAGGAGACGAGACAGAAGCATTTATATTGTCTTACGGCTTTGATAAGGCAACGTATTATTCAAACTATGTCACAGAGCGTGATGGAAGTGTCATAAGTGAAAATGGTCAAACGTCTTTAAGCATTTACACAGATTGCTTTATTTTATTGGGACTAAGTGAATGGGCAAAGGTAAAGGGTGATAAAAATAAAGTTGAGATAGCCACTCTAATTATGTCATCAATCAAACAACGCATTGATAGCTCATCGTTTTTAACACGTCCATATGATATTCCTTCCGGTTATTCTTCACATGGAATACCAATGATTCTTCTTAATACTCTTGATACGTACATTTCAATGCTTTCTTTCTTTTCTCTAGATACAAATGAATGGGATAAATTCCAAGATCATTGTTTTTTTATTATTTGGAATAATCACTATGATAGAGAAAAGAGAGTAATTAGAGAGTATGTTTCGTCTTTCCCAGATAGGAATGAACGTTTATTAGACCGCCATCTTAATCCTGGTCATAATCTAGAAGACCTTTGGTTTTTCATTGAGTATTTAAAAAAGAGAGGGGATTTAAAAAACTACCTAAACGAGATAGTAGATATCGCAAAAAATGTTTTTTCCTTTTCTTGGGATAATCAATATGGAGGAATATTTCGATTTGTAGATATCTCTGGAGGAAGAGTGAAAGGGGAGGGAGACAACTCTTCTTATTCTTCTTTGGTGCTTTCTTCGTGGGATTATAAACTATGGTGGGTACATAGTGAAGCTTTGTATATATATGCTTTGCTTTATTATCTAACGGGGGATGATGAGTTGAAGGCGATGTATGAGAAGGTTTATGAATATACTTTCTCAACTTTCCCTTCGCAAGAAAATGGAGAATGGAATCAAATAAGAGGAAGAGATGGAAAAGAAATAAACACTGTTGTTGCGCTTCCTGTAAAAGATCCTTTCCATATAATTCGTGACATGGTAAAGATTATAAAAATTGAGGATGACTATGATATTTAAGAATGCTAAGGTTGTTCTTCCTAATAAAGTAATTAAAGGCTCAGTAAGAGTTATTGATGGATTAGTAAAAGAAATTGGTGAGTTTCAGGCTATAAATGACGAGACTATCGATTGTAAAAATAATTATCTCTTACCAGGTTTTGTTGATTGTCATACACATGGTTCTGGTGGTTATGACTTTATGGATGGCGATACAGAAGCCATAGAAAAAGCTGCAGAGAGTCTCATAAAAGGGGGAACAACATCTTTTCTTGCAACTAGTTTAACTAGTTCTGATGAAGAGTTAGTAGCCTTCTTAAAAAATGCAGAAAAAGCACAATCTAGTAAGATAGGCGCAAGACTCTTGGGAGTACATCTTGAAGGTCCTTTTATCAACAAAAAAGAAAAAGGTGCACAAGACGAACGCTATATAGTAAAACCAACAATTAAACATATAGAGAAATTCTTGTCTATTGCACCTGGTCTTGTAAAAAGAGTAAGTCTTGCTCCTGAGATGGATGAAGATTGTACAGTTATTGATTATTTGGTGAAAGAGAATATAAATGTCTCGTGCGCTCATAGTGATGCTACTCTTGATGAAGTAAAAAAGGCATATGACCACGGACTGAGAGAATTAACACATTTCTATAGTGGAATGAGTTCTATTACTCGTCATGGTGGTTTTAGAGTTCTAGGATGCGTAGAAAGTGGTTACTTAATTGATGATATGTATGTTGAGTTAATAGGAGATGGAATGCATCTTCCTCCAGCTCTACTTAATTTCATTTTTCGATTCAAAAGACATGATAGAATAGTTGTTTGCTCTGATAGTATGAGAGGAGCAGGAATGAAAGATGGCCCATCAATTCTAGGGCCAAAGAAGAATGGCACAGCTGTCATAATCGAAGATGGTATTGCAAAAATGCCAGATAGAAGTTGTTTTGCAGGTTCAGTTGCAACAGGAGAACGCCTGTTTAACACACTTTATAAAACAATGTCTTTAGGTGTGGTAGAGGCATCTCGATTACTCTCTCTCCAACCTGCTAGCACAATAGGAATGGATGGGGACGTTGGATCAATTGAAGTAGGTAAAAAGGCTGACTTATTGATAATTAATGAAGAAGGAAAAATAGAAAAGATTTATAAAGAAGGAGTTGAAATAAAAAGATGAGTATTACAATTAATGTATTAAAAAATGCTGATGAGAATGGAAAAAAAGCAGCAGAAAAAATTGCTCAGCTGATTAATGAAGCAATAAAAACAAGAGGAAAGGCACGAATAGTGCTATCTACAGGAGCAAGCCAATTTGAAATGTTTTCTTATCTTGTTAAAGAAAATGTTGATTGGACAAAAGTTGATATGTTCCACCTGGATGAGTACGTTGGACTTCCAATTACTCACAAGGCTTCTTTTAGAAAATACTTGAAGGAACGCTTTGTTTCCCAAGTTCCTTTACATGCTGCTCATTTTGTTCCAGGTGAAGAGGATAATATTGAAGAGAATATTAAAAAACTAACAGAAGAACTCAGAAGTGATATTATTGATGTAGGTGTAATTGGAATAGGCGAGAATGGACACATTGCTTTTAATGATCCTCCTGCAGATTTTGATACATATGAAGCTTATAAAATTGTTGTTTTAGATGAAAAATGTAGGAAGCAACAAGTTGGAGAAGGTTGGTTTGATAGTTTTGACAGTGTACCAAAGAAGGCAATTAGCATGGCTCCTAAACAGATTTTGTCATGTTCGCACATTGTTTCTGTCGTACCTCATAGAGTAAAGGCTAAGGCTGTTTATGATACAATAACAAAGCCAGTAACACCACTTGTTCCTGCTACACTTTTAAAGACTCATCCGGATTGGAATTTATATCTTGACGAGGATGCTGCCTCTTTATTAATGGGCATTTAAAAAGTTAATTCTGAGGATGCCTAGCAAAATCCCCCTCCTATCTATTAAATTGATTCTTGCTAGGTGTCCTCTCTTTCTATAGATTATGCTTTCCACTTACTTCTTTTAGTTTTATTGCATATACATCGCATTTTGATAGGCCTTTGCAACTTTCTACAGGAAATCCTGTTCTATTGTAGTGGTCTAGAATTACCTTTAAGCCATGGACTTTGTCCTTAACTTCCTCAAGTTTAATCGCATTTCCACTACCAATAACGCTTTCATATTTAGCTGTAATGCCGCCAAATGATTCTTCAGTTCTATAGTACAAATCTGTTTCCACAGAAACTCTATTATCTAAGCCCAGAAGTGTGTTCTTCTTACCACTTTGCGCACTATGAAAATAGATTGTAATCTCACCATTATCTAATTCTGCGCCAAATGTCATAGGTATTACATATGGATATTCGCTATCAAATAAGCAAACTCTAATAACTGTACATCTTTCTAGAATATCGAAAATGGAATTAATATCTTTAACTTCTCTATCTTCTCTTCTCATCTTTCTTTTCCTTTCTTTTATTCTAAATAAAAGGAGATGAGAAGTATATCTCAAGAGTCAAAAATATTCTTAGTGCTTTTTTCTGTTTAAAAATAAACAAAGAGTTAGAAGTAAAAACGCCAACTATGTAAACAAAAACCGGCCAACTTAGAAATTAAAATACGTCCAACTTGGAAAATAAAAGTTGGCCAACTTGGAAAAACATGCTATCTTCGTATTTAGATAATGGAATTTTACATGAAAGATTATAAGAAAAGAATTGCTGACGATTTGTTACAAAAAAAATTAAGAAGCAAAGGGGCTGTTTTAATTGAGGGAACGAAGTGGTGTGGTAAGACAACTACTGCAGAGCAATTTGCTGCTAGCATCCTTTATATGAATGAACCAAATCGATTTAGACAAAACTTAATGCGTGCAGATATGGATCCAGAATCACTTTTGGAAGGGGATAACCCTAGACTTATCGATGAATGGCAACTCGCCCCAAAATTGTGGGATGCTATTCGCTTTTCTGTCGATCATAGGCGAAAATTTGGGTTATATATTCTAACAGGATCTGCTGTTCCATCTAATAGCGATGAAATACATCACACAGGAACTGGTAGATTTAGTTGGTTAAAAATGCGACCAATGAGTCTTTACGAATCAGGAGAATCAAATGGTTCGGTTAGTTTATATAATCTTTTTGCTTCTTCGGAAGATATTATTCGAGGTTCATCTTCATTAACACTCAAAGATATATCATTCCTAATATGCAGAGGTGGTTGGCCTATGTCTTTGGATGTGCCAGAAGATGTTGCTCTACAACAAGCTTTCGACTACTTTGATGCAGTTGTAAAAGAGGACGTTTCACGTGTAGAAGGAGAAAGAAAAGATCCCGAATTTATTAAACGCTTGATGCGTTCTTATGCAAGGAATCAAGGTTCGCAAGCCTCTATTGAAACAATTATTGGTGATTTAAAAAATAACGAAGAACCGGAATATTGTGTTAGAACCGTATCTAATTATGTAAAGGCACTAAAAAAGATTTTTGTAGTTGAAGATGTTGTAGCTTGGAATCCTAATCTTCGTTCAAAGTCTGCAATACGTACATCTGATACACGATATTTTGTTGATCCTTCAATTGCTACTGCATCATTGGGTTTAGGTCCTAATGACTTAATAAATGATTTAAACACTATGGGTCTCTTTTTTGAAACATTAGCAATGCGAGATCTTCGAGTTTATGCTGATGTTTTAGATGCAACCGTCTATCATTATAGAGACAAGAGCAATTTAGAGTGTGATGCTGTTATACACTGTCGAAATGGCTCTTTTGGATTAATAGAAATAAAGCTTGGTGGTGATAAACTTATAGAAGAGGGCGCTCAATCTTTAAAAAAGTTAGCTAATAAAATAGATACAGAAAAAATGAAGGCCCCATCATTTTTGATGGTTTTAACCGCTAATGGAGATTGTGCTTATAAGAGAACAGATGGCGTTCTTGTTATTCCAATTGGGACTTTAAAACCATAAACTTTATTTTATTCTTTCTTTACACGTTCTTCTCTAAGTTCTCTAGAAAGGACGTAAGATAGAGTGCAATCAAGGAGATGATTGCTCCATTTGTCAGAGAGAGAAAAATCATTTAATTCATCTCTTTCTTTTCCAGATATCTCTTTATATATTAATGAGTCAAGCATATCAGGATAGAAGGATATGTCTTTGCCATATCGTCCTTCTGGATGTGGAATTGTTGGGATAAAATCATTCTCATTAATTATGTTGATTGCATTTGTTGAAGTTCTTTCTTCTTCACTTATGCCTGTAGAGGGGCTTTCAAATGTATAGGTAAAGATTTTGCTTCTATCAGCGAATTCTTCAATAGATTTAGAAAGAAGATTGCTAACAGCACCACCCAGACTATGGCCTGTTATAAAAAAGACATTTTTCTCTTTCTTAGCTTTTTCTTCAGATTTTTTAAGGTTGTTATTTAGATACAAAATAAATTCATCATGAACGAAAGAGCTAGCTTCTTCAAAGTAATCAATTTGACTCTTCAGGTCTGTTAGAAAATCATCAAACGAGGAAGTTCCTCGTACTACAATCAGATAATAGTTTGTACCCCAATGCTTTTGATGTGCGAAGCCTACAACTGGTTGGGAAATGTCATTTTTGCTGTCATGATAAAAAATCTTTGAAAATCCTAGCTTTTTTGAGTTTTCTATAAATACCTCTTCTGATACATATATGCTTCTTGATAGTACCAATAAAGCTTTTGCTAAGTCGCTTTCATAACCTATAGATGAATCTTTTTTCTTTGTTATAGTCCAATTTAGATTAATGGGAATTACTTTATTGTCATTTTGTACAGAATAGTAGTTAAGAGTTTTCTTAGCTGCCATAAGAGGAAAAAGAGAAAGAATTATTAGTAGAAAAATAGCAATCCTTTTCATGGCATTAGTCTATTTTATTTATCGTAGGCTCTCAATATGGTTTAAAAATGGTCAGGAGTAACCTGACCAAGAATTAACCTCTAAAATTAGAAGGCAAGTTTTTCTTCTCTTCTAAGAATTCTTTGTAGAAAGGCATAAATGTCTTATTATCTCTAATAACACATCCTGTAGGCTTGTGTGAGCGGATTAAATCACCACATTTACCACAAGTAAGACATACTCTATTCTTATCTATTCTTCCAGAGATAATCTCTTTGGCAAAATCTGGATCTGCAAACTGCATTCTACCAAATAACATGCCATCACACATTCCTTTTTCTACTGCACCTGCAGAGTATAAGTCAGAATACTCTCTTAAATATGTTGGCGCAGAAGCTAAAATTGTCATATCAGGAACGGCTTTCTTTACTTTTCCTATAGAATTAATCATGCGATCAAGACCGACGAAAGGATGCTCTGGTGGATCATATTTTCCCATATCATAAGGACGTGTTATATGGGTAGTTGCGTATGGGTTTCCCATTGTCAAATCTACCATATCTAGTCCCATAGCTTTTAAATCTTTTACAAGTTGTATTGGTTCAGTTAGGTCGAGAGCCATTGAGCCATCTGTCTTTTGTCCAAAACCTGCATATTCTGGATACCCATCATATATTCCAATTCTTGCTGTTACCATAAATGATGGATCTTCATATACTTTTGCTCTTAGAATGGAGTTTTTTAATAGTCGCATCCTGTTATCATAACTACCACCATATTCTCCTTCTCTATAAAAGGCTGATGCGGCTTCTTGAAAGAGATAGCCATGACATTGTTTTATATCAACAGCATCAAAGCCGGCTTCTTTTGCAAGTTTTGCTCCTTCCCCGAAGTTCTCTTCTGTCTTTTTTAAGTAATCATCAGAGACAATATTTTCGTCTTCTGCTGCTCTAAATTGCTCTAAAAATGGATGATGATACATTATTAAAGGGAACGGTTTGTTCCCCGGATTTGAATATCTTCCGGAGTGGTTTGCTTGCATTATAAGGTATGGTTCGTAACCATTCTTTTTTAATCCAGCTTCCTTTACTGCTTCAGTGAGCTTCTTAAATTCGTCGACATTATCTTTTGTAATTAAGAGCTGTGTCATTGACGAACGTCCTTCTTCTGCGACAGAGATTGCTTCAAACCACATGATTGCAGCGCCACCTTCTGCTACTTTTTTGTAGCGATTTAAAGTAAAAGCGGAAGGTGAACCATCTACCGTAGAATCTGCACCTTCCATCGGAGCAGAGCCTAGACGGTTAGGGAAAGTAACGTTCCTTACTTGTAATGGCTTAGATAGGGCTTTTGTATCTTCTGCAAATGGAAGAGAGAGACCTAATTCATTGCATTTTGCAATTACTTCGCCAAGAGTTTTATAGTGAAATCTTTCATGTACTGACATTTTTTCCTCTTTTAATCTATGTTTTTGTTTTCTCTGTAGCCTTTCCAGACATTTTCAAAGAAGTCATCTCTTTGTGGGATTGGTCGTACCTTTCTCCAAGTAAAAGCACATTTATTGTTCTTATATTCCATCTCTTGAATTAAGTCATCTTTTTCTCCACTGTCGAGTGTGAATGTAAAGATATCTGGGAGAGAAGAGTAGGGCTTTATTCCGTTTTTATCTGTATAAAGAGCACTTCCTCTGCTTTTGCCACCTTCTTCTATGTAATTGAGCATACTCAGTAGGTAGCACTTCTGTGTTAATAGCATATCTCTTAGCGAAAAGACTTTTTTTAGAGAAAGAGGATTGTTATAGGAAACTTTTTCTGCAAAATTCTTTAGAAGAGAATCTACTTCTGAGCTTAACTTTTCAATTTCTTCTTTGTTTCTAATAGCCCCTCCGCATTTGCTCATTAAAGAAGAGAAGTGTAGTCTTAAAGATTCTGTATTCTCATCTTTTCCAAATGTTTTTTCACTAATGGAGATTATCTCATCTAGAGCTTTAGTCTTAACTAGAGAAAACGTACTTTCGTCTTGTGAGAAGTCTCTTCTCTTTTCGCTAATGTATTCACTTGCTCTTGTAGAACCCACTTGTCCCGAATTGAGAGCAGAACCACCTGGTCGGTAAATTCCGTGGCTTCCGGCAACTTCTCCTGCAACAAAGAAACCTTTTAGATTGCTTTCCCACCATTTGTTGAGATCTAAGCCACCATTGTTATGTTGTGCACATAGTGCAATTTCTAAAGGCTCTTTTTCTAAATCAACGCCCTTATCTAAATAGAAATCTATTGCTGGCTTATTCATAAGTCTTAAGCGTTCGATAGGTTTATCTACTAGTGCGTTTGCTTCTTTTAAGTATCTATATGCTTCCTCTTCTAGAGAGCTAAATGAAAAGTTTTCATCGTAAGGATCTCTTCTGTAATCGAGGAATACTCTTCGTCCTTTGCTAAGCTCTAGATATACAAGGAGATCTATTATAGAACTTCCATTTTGAACCTTTCTAACATCGAATGGCCACTGATAGCCCTTAAGAAAGATAAAAGAAAGCATTCTGGCTTTATTC
>DHMZ01000006.1 GCA_002406055.1 Spirochaetales bacterium UBA4629 | reverse complement strand
CAGTCTCTGCAACATTATTCACCTCAATTTTAAAAAATCAAACAATAGTGAACTACTCGGTAATTGAATTACCAGAGCATCGTGGAACAAAGCCACGGGTGCGTCCATGACACCGCTACTGCTTTTTACACAGCTACTTTCATTACATATGGTGGCTTGATCGCTTCCATATGTATTATCTTTTCTGTTCTATCTCTATATAGTCGAAGAATGTTATACGCTCCAACACTGTCGGCATTCCACTCCATCTTTCCATCAACAAACAAGCCTCTCTTTGTTCTTTCGTGTAGTTATTAACGTTTGTCATTTTCTTATTTCTCCTATGATTAAATGATAGATCATAGAAAATGGAAAATCTGTACTGATTCATTTGACGCTTACTCTTCAACAAAGTGTTGAATTAAATAAAAAAACTGCTACTTACGATTTCTCGCTTATAGCAGCCTTTACTTAAAAGTTTAGTTCATTAGTTATCTGACTTAACTCTTTCTTCGCCTTCGTTAAGAAGCTTCTCTAAGAGATTTGCTGGATCCTTGAATCTTTCAAGAACGATCATTGCTGCAATAACATATGGCTTGTAGGATGCCTGCTTATAGAGTGGCTCGATATATCTATCGAAAACAGAAGCATCAACTTCACCTTCCTTACAAGAGACACCTGTGATGTCTGCTGGTAAGCAATGGAGATAGAGAGCCTTTCCGTTCTTTGTCTTAGCCATCATGTCTTCTGAACATGTCCAATTCTTGAACTTAGCATTGTTCTCTAAGCATCTCTTCTCAAGAGCATCAAGTTCATCAAGCTTTCCTTCTTCAACAAGCTTTGTTCTCTCTTCCATAACTGCAAATGGAGCCCAAGACTTTGGATAAACAATATCTGCATCCTTGAATGCTTCTTCCATTGTCTTAACCTTCTTGAATGAACCACCTGTCTTCTTTGCGTTAGCTTTAGCAACCTTTTCACATTCTGGCATGATATCATAGCCTTCTGGATGAGCAAGAACAACATCCATGCCAAATCTTGTGAAGAGTCCGATAACGCCCTGAGGAACACTTAATGGCTTTCCATAAGAAGGAGAATATGCCCATGTCATAGCAACCTTCTTGCCCTTAAGGTTTTCAACACCACCAAAGTAGTTAATAACACTTAGCATATCTGCCATTGTCTGTGTTGGGTGGTCGATATCACACTGAAGGTTAACGATAGTTGGTCTCTGCTCAAGAATACCCTTGTCATATCCTTCCTGTACACTCTCAGCAACTGTCTTCTGATATGTATGGCCCTTACCAATGTACATATCGTCTCTAATTCCGATGATGTCAGCCATGAAAGAAATCATGTTTGCTGTTTCTCTAACTGTTTCACCATGTGCAATCTGGCTCTTCTTTTCATCTAAGTCCTGAACTTCAAGGCCTAAAAGATTACATGCAGATGCAAATGAGAATCTTGTTCTTGTAGAGTTGTCGCGGAATACGGAGATGCCGAGGCCTGAGTCAAATACTCTTGTTGAGATGTTGTTTTCTCTAAGTCCTCTTAGAATCTCTGCAACTTCAAATACTGCTGCGATTTCATCATCTGTCTTATCCCAAGTAAGATAGAAATCATTCTGATACATCTTACTAAACTCGAGATTTCTGAGTTTTGCTATCCTATTTTTGATCTCGGATTTTGTTTTCTTAGCCATTTTTGGCCCTCCATTTATTTGGGTTCACAAACAATCTATCATTAAAGATAGAAGGACGCAAGAAAAATTGTTGCATTTTGTTGCAAATAGTTACAATTGCTATCTTCTCTCTTTTCTTTCGTCCTTCTTACCCTCCTTTATCTCTACCTTTGAGTCTACAACGGCAATTATTAGCGTAATAAAGAACAAAGATAGAAATACTGCAATTAAAGTCTTCGAATAGACAGGTTGAGTATATGAAGCATAGTCTTCAGCCTTTGGTAGAGGGAATGGGTCAAAACTAATAGAGTTATCTTGGCACAATTTCTTAACATTTAAGAGATTTAGTACTGGGATACCTCTCTTAGCATATTCGTAGTTTAGACCTATATTATCTCCCTCAGGGATTTTTGGAGGATCGAGAACAAGACCTTGAGGGAAGTCTAATGTATATGCAGAGGTTCCACTATTAACAGAAGCTCCTCCGATGTTGATAAACATCTTCACATCTTCTCCCAAAAGCTCTAAGTGTCGGCGAATACTGTCAGTTAAGTTTTCGTAGTGAATAATCTCTGCGCCACTCCAAAGGGATGCTTCTTTGCAAAGCACATATGATAGCTCTGGCGTTCCTTCATAGAGAATTCCTTCGAGAACACTGCCACCCTGATCATTTTTACTACCACATGAAACGCCAACAAGATGATAAGAGGCAAAGCCTCCATCTCTTAGAGCTTTGATGATATCGAAAATATTGTATTCAACACGTGTTGCACCATGCATTGAGGCACCAACGCTAGCTGTTAAATAGACATCAAGCCCATATACCTTGCTAGCTATGAGAGTTGCAATGACAAAACCAGGAAATGAACCTGATGTGCTTATGGCAATTTTATCACCACGCTTTAAGCCAGCTTCTCTAAAGTATCTAATCATTGCTGCAGCAAAATATGGGTTAAGAACGCTTCTCTTTGCCCCTACTTCACCTGGAGTTGATGTTAGTTCTGTAAACTCAGGTCCAAGGAGCGCTGTCTTATTTAAATCTTCTTCTTCAATCTCAATGCCACGAGAGAGAATTTCTTCTTTTAAATACTTTTCAGCTTCTTCCATTAAAAGAACAGCATCTTTCTGCTCTTTGTCAAAATCATCGGCATTTTTTGTCGCCGATAAAACGACTACTAATACGCCCAAAAGAGCAATAACAACTAAAAGAATAGCAAATGTAGGTCTAATAAAAAGTCTTTTTTTCATTTTATAAATAGCGTCAATAAATAAATAATCGAACTAATAGCTAGTAAAGAAAGAATAGTCTTTACTATTCCTTGTTTCTCCATATCGTTGGCAATTAAGCCAGGAATTATATATCCAATTATTCTCAAATCAACATCAAATGCTGAGAGATAGAAATACATTTTTTGAAATATATAGACAAAGAATATCGATAATAAAACAGAGAGCATAAAGCGCCTTCGTCCATAAAGGATCAAGAAGTTCTTTAACGCTTTTATTGCCAAAGTAATAAGAATAGCAACAAAAAGAGTTGAAATAATTCTAGTTGGTGAATTGAAATAATAAGCTAAATAACCGGCGCTTATCATACCGCCAGTAAGTACACCAACAAACTCAGTACTAATAAAGCTTAAGATAATACTTAAAGCAACAGATGAATAAAGCATTACTTTTCCTCCCCTGTAAAGAGTGCAATGAGTTCTTCTCCGCTCCCCTTAATATTACCTAGTCCTACAAATACCATATCCTTTTCTTCTTCAATTTTTTTATACATAGCGTTAATATCGATTGCCTCAATAGAAATATATTTTCTTAGTGCTCTAACTACTATCCTTGGATAATCTCCAATTACATAAATAGAGTCAGCAATAGTGTTGTCTTTCTTGAGAATATCTCTCATAAGTTCAATCCTATATTCTCTGTCTTCTCTATTGTTGAAGATGATAGCAATTTTTTTATCTCCTTCCCTTTCTCTTATTTCACGGAGATTTCTTTCCATGCATTCTTCATCGTTGACACTGAAATATGGATAGAAAATCGAACCAGAAGAAGAGACTATTCTGTCCATCATTCCTACATCTGGAATGATAGTAGATAAAGACGAGATAATAAGCTCATCGCTTAAGCCTAAATCATTTAAAAGTGCTTTGCTTATTCGCCAAGAATCTTTATGCAAAGGGAAAGAGGTTTGAGGAAGAGAATAGACTTCTTTTGGATGAATAACCTTATTTGGAAGAGAATCATAGTCCGATTCAAGCGTATATAAAGAAGCGTTTTTAGGAACAGATAGAGAGAGCGCATAGACTGTGTCTTCTCTCTTTCTTCCCATCTCCGCTATATGGTCAATGTATGAATTTGTGATAACAACAATAGTTGGCTTAACTAAAGATGTAGCCATAGTGAGTTGGTTTTCTGGAAAGAGTGCCATACACTCAACGACAACACACTCACACTCCTCTTTCGCTGCTCGACGAAAGAAGTCTTTCATCTCTAGGATATTTGCTTTTCTTTTTCTAACAATTTTTTCTGTTTCTAAAGAAGGAGTAATAATAACGGCTTCACTACCTGTTGTTCTCCCCATTGTCTTAATACCTGCCCTATTTAGAGCAGCAACTAAAACTCTGCTGACGGTAGTCTTTCCTCTTGTGCCATTAACTAAAATACGAATTTTAATTTTTTCTACTCTTTTTTTATGACTATAAGCTTCCCAGAAACCCAGGAATAAAAGGATAAAAAAGAGAATAAATGAAACTATCATAACTATAAAGGAAAAATACTAGGCCATACTTTTACAAGTTCTTGTACCGAATCTACCTTTGATAGTGGAATTTTGTTCTCATTAGCAATTGATATAAATCTACCACGGGAGCTGATATCTTTTTTGCATATAAGCCACTGGGCATATGGACAAACTAAATCTATAACCATATCTGTTGAGGTATATAGCTCATCAATTTGATTACGATAGTTTTCTAGATAGATAGCAATAATTGGAATATCCATACTAGAAGCAATATCTACTAATTCTTTTAAGTTATTCAGTTCGTCACGAAGTGTAATACCACTTGCTCCAAGACCTTTATCTGTAACACCTATTACGATAACAAGTGTTTTGTATTTACCGCTCTTTAACTCTTCTAGTCTAGGACTTGGCTCATCCTCCAAATAGAAATCAGTTCCAAGTTTAAAGTTTCCGGAGTTAACAAGAAGCAGCCTCAGCATCTTACTTCCCGGTCCCTGACCACCACTAGTTAGTAAGAAAGGACCCTCGTAACTCTTTAGCGGAGAACCTTGAACCTTCGCAGAAAGAGACAGAGGAAACAGAAAAGCCAAAAAAACGACTAAAACAAAGATACCGAGTTTTTTTACATAAACCTTTCTCATTACCCTTCTTATTTCCTCCTAGCTTGTAGATTCAATAATAGACCCAAAAGAAGAATAAGTAAAAGCAATAGATGATTAAAGATTGTAAAGAAATCGTAAAAATATTAAGTCTAAGTAAACTGGAGAATGACTACCCACTCTCCAGTCTATTCAATTAATAAATTGTGTCATAAATCAAAGCTTCAGCCTGATCTACAAAACTATTAAACTCATCAAGTGTAAGATTTCTCTTAGCGCTTAGAGTGATTGTTCCAGCCTTTGGATTATCAAAACTCTTGAATTGAGAATTTAAAGATACAAGTGTTGTACCAATAAGCTCAATTTCTGAATCAGAAACAACATCAATATACTTAAAAGTAACTGTGTTGCCATCGAGGATGAAACGATAATCATAGCCAACTAAGCTATAATCTCTTTCACTCTGGAAACTTTCGCCCATATTCTTAACAGTTGAACAGCCTAATAGAGAAACAATCATAAGTGTTGCAATCAAAAGTGCAATAATTTTTGTTTTTCTCATATTTTACTCCGTTCTATTAATTTTCTGGCTTCATGTTATTAGAAATGCTATCAAAAACGATATTCTTCCACCAATCAGAGCGAGCAGGAACCTTCATGCTAACGTTACCAAACATATACTTAGCCTTGAGGAGGTTACCAAGTTCCTTGTATGTATCGAACCAAGAGTTAGCAACTTCACTAGCATAAGTTGTAAGATACTTAACAGCCTTATCTTTCTGTCCAACTTCAATCATTGAAGAAGCAACTTCCTGAGCAATAGCTGTGCTCTTATAAATCTTAGCCATCTTTTCGTCACGTGCTGCCTTAATATCTTCAATTGCTGAATTGTAATTAATAGTAGCAAGCTGCTGAACAAGAACAGTATTCCAGAAACCAGAATTCTCATCGAATTCGCCTCTGACACCACGACCGAAGAATTCAGGAAGTGAGAGCTGTGAAGCAAATACTGGTGTGAGATATGTTGTGCTTGGAGCACCCCATCCAAGCCAAACGAGACATCTTGCTTCTTCTGGAAGCCATGCTTTTACGTTAGCAATCTGGATGTAAGTACATCTGAACATGTTAATAGGTCTTGCAACACCTTCTTTTGTTGCTTTCTTAAGAGAGTTGTTGTAGTTGCTAAGTGGGTTACCAAAGTCGCCAGAATCAACACTTCTAGAAAGGTCGAACTCTGTTCCCTGATAGTAATCAGAAGAAAGCTTGTGGATAGTATCAACACTTACAGGAGAAGATGGAACAACAAAGAGTGGATATTCATCTGGATCGCCAAATGGATCGAGGGAGCTATATTCTTCTGGATTGAGAAGAGTAATTGCTCTCCATTCACGAAGTGTACAACCCATGTTGTCTTCCTTGTTTGGAGCAAATACATTATTTGGCTGGAATTCGCTGACTCCATCCCAAAGACCATTAGCTAAAGCAACTTCTTTGATATTCTTGCTGTAACGGCAAACACTTGGATCGTTTTCAACAAGATAGTCAATTCTTGCTCTGTTTGCAGCTACGAATACAGCATTCTCTGGAACACGCATTGCAACCCAAACATTTCCACCATAGACTTCGAAGATCCATGTATCTGTACCATCTGTAATGTTGATACATTCAGCAGCACCAGACCAACCTTCTTCTTCAACCTTCTTTCCCATGAAATCTACAGCTTCACTAGCTGTTGAGCAGTTTTCAAGAGCAGCATCCTGGAGCATATAGCAGTCCCAGATACCTTCTGTCTGACCATAGAAAGCCTTTAATAGATCAGCCTGTGCACCAGAACGGACTCTACTACATGTGCTTTCGCCCATAGCTAAACCCTTATCATTCATGAATGAATACATACCATGAATGTACTGGTTAGTAGCCTTCTCATTAACATAAGAAGAAAGGACCATGCCGTTTACACCGTAATCCTTAACTTCTGGGAACTGTGAATAATCAGCACCCTTACGTCCAGAAAGAACTACATCTCTTTCACTGCCCTCTTCCATGCTTGGTATGAGCCAAATTCTAACATCATCACTGTTTGAGTCACATGTGTGGCTAATCATTGTAGAACCATCAGCACTAGCCAATCTTCCTACAGCAAAAATTGTACAAGCAGCTACACTATTAATAGCAACAAGAAGTACTACTAATAAAACTGCTAAAGTTTTAATTGTTTTCTTCATTTCGACTAATCCTTATTTGTACTGTCCCCATTCTGACTTAGATAGATCATTCCAGAAATCTGTGTACTGGAGTCCCCAAGTTTTTCCATGATCTGCACCTAACATGTAGTTAGAGAGAAGTGTCTTAGCAAGATCTGAATATGTGTCGAACCACATATTAGCCTGCTGTGTTGAATAGTCTGTAAGAAGTTCAATAGCACCTTCCTTATCACCATTCTTAATCATCTTTGCAGCCTGGTTCTGGATAGCAAATGTAACATCAAACTGATCTGTCATCTTTTCGTCTCTTGCTGCCTTAACATCTTCGATAGCTGCTGTGTAGTTGATTCTAGCAAGCTGCTGGACAAGAAGATTGTTCCACCAACCAGAATTTTCATCATATTCACTTCTTACACCACGACCAAAGTGTTCTGGAAGAGAAAGCTGTGAACCAAATAATGGTGTGAGGTATGTAACACTCTGAGCACCCCATCCAAACCAAACGAGACATCTTGCTTCTTCTGGAAGCCAAGACTTAACGTTAGCAATCTGGAGATATGTACATCTGTAGCTGTTAATAGCTCTCTGAGTGAAGTCCTGAGCTGGGTTTAATGGATCTCCGAACTGGCCACCCCAAATTGACTTTGTAACATCATACTCTGTTCCCTGATAGTAGTTACCATAGAGATCGAAGATATCCTGAACAGAAACTGGGTTTAAAGGCTTAACAAAGCATGGCCAGTTGCGGTCTGTATCTTTTTCTTCTGGATCAAGGTTGAGAGTTGGATTGAGAGTCATCATAGCAACCCATTCTCTTCTTGTAGAATATGGTCTATATGGATATGGAGCAAATGTGAAGCAAGGAATGAAATCGCTCTGTCCATCCCAAAGTCCATTCTCAATAGCGAATTCCTTGATTCCTGTTGCATACTGATAGTTATCTGGGTCGTTTTCGACAAAGAAATTGATTCTTGCTCTGTTAGCAGCAACGAAGATAGAGTCATCTGGAACTCTTGCTGCAACCCAGATATTTCCGCCATAAACCTCGAATACCCATGCTTCATTTCCGTCACAGATATCGATACATTCAGCAGAACCATTCCAACCATATTCTTCAACGATCTTGCCCATGAACTCTACAGCTTCTCTAGCTGTTGAACAGTTCTCAAGAGCTAAATCCTGAAGCATGTAGCAGTCAACAATACCTTCTTTTCCTGCAAATGCTGCCTTAACAAGCTTACCCTGATCACTATTTCTATCATATGAACATGTGCTTTCACCCATTGCAAGACCCTTGTCATTCATGAATGAATACATAGCATGAATATATCTGTTTGTAGCTTTTTCTGGTGTATATGTTCCAAGAACCATTCCACCTTCGCCATAGTCCTTAACTTCTGGGAACTGTGAATAATCAGCACCTTCTCTACCGTTAAGTACGATATCACGCTCAGTACCTGCTTCCATACTTGGAATAAGCCAAACTCTGAGGTCATCGGATGTTGAGTCACAAGAATGTGTACTCATTGTAGATCCATCAGCTGTTGCATTTTTACCGATTGCAAAAATAGTACAAGCAGCGAGGCTCTGAGCTACGAGAAAAAGAACCACTAAAAGAATTGTGATTGTTTTTTTCATTTCCTTCTCCTTTTCATCTGTAGATGATTATCATTTACTCACCCGTGTGAGGTTTCAATTATTCCCTACCCTGAGGTAAGGAATAATTCAAAAAGGCACCCGCAAAGTGGTGCCTAGTGATTAATAAATAGTGTCGTAGATTAAAGCATCAGCTGTCTCAACAAATGTGTTGAACTGAGCTTCTGTTAAAGCAGACTTTGTCTTGAGGACCATAGAACCAGCGTCAACAACCTCGTAGCTAACAGCCTGAGGAAGGATAGACATTAGAGTCTCACCAATTAAGACTAGTTCATCGTCAGATGCTGCATCAACATAATTAAATGTAATCTCGTTACCATCGAGAACATATTTAAAATCGTAACCAACGAGACTATATGTAGCTTCAGCTTTTAATCCTTCTGTCTTCTTCCACTGTGTTGTACAACCCATTAGAGAAAGGGCTAAAACAAGAACTAAAAGTATAGAAATGAATTTTACATTTTTCATTATTCTTAACTCCTAAAGGAACATATATTCCTTATAGGCATGTGGCGCATGGCCACACACCAACTTTCGATTACTCTACAACAACGTTTGAAACTGCTGTAACAACTTCCTTCCACCAATCAGCATGGAGAGCTGGGCTAGACTTCATGTTGACTCTACCAACAACATATCTAGCAACAAGCTGTTCAGAAAGCTCACCATAGAGGTTGAACCACATAGTAGCCTGATCGTTAGCATACTTTGTGAGCATGTCGATAGCTTCATCTCTCTGGCCATTCTTAATCATCTTTGCAGCCTTGTTCTGTACAGCAAATGTAGCTTCAAACTGAGCTTCCATTCTTGGATCTCTTACGCTCTTAATAACTTCAATTGCATCTGCATAGTTGAGTGTTGCAGCTGTCTGAACAAGAGCTTCGTTCCACCAACCAGAGAGTGGATCGTACTCATATCTTGTTCCTCTACCGAAGTGTGGAGCAAGTTCTGTCTGAGATGCGAATACAGGTGTGAGATATGTTGTGCTTGGAGCACCCCAACCAAACCAAACAAGACATCTTGCTTCTTCAGGAAGCCATGCTTTTACGTTTGAAATCTGGAAGTATGTGCACTGTGGAACGTTAGTTGGTCTGTACTGATAAGGAACAGAAAGAACGTTGCCATGCATACCTGCATAGGCAGACTTTGTTCCATCGTACTTTGTTCCTTCATAGTTATCAGAACAAATTCTAGCGATTGTAGAAACACTTACCTTCTCATATGGTGTGTAATAAAGAGGGAATGTGTCATCTGGAGTTTCACAATAAGCAAGCTCATCCTTACCAATAACAGCTTCTGTGTAATCACTTGGAAGTGTTACGAGGACTCTCCATTCTCTACCAACACAGTTGAAAGAATAGTTACCAGCTGCGAAAACCTGACATGGTCTGAAGTCGCCTTCACCATTCCAAAGGTTATTAGCAATAGCAAATTCTTTCATGTTTGGAGCAGAGCGGTATGTTGCACCATCTTCTTCCCAGAAATCAATTCTACATCTGTTAGCACAGAAGAAGAACGCATCATCAGGAAGCTTGAATGCACACCACATATTTCCGCCATATGCTTCGAAAACCCAAACATCTGTACCATCTGCGATACAAATACATTCTGGCCAACCATTCCAGCCCTGCTGTGTAATCTTGTCACCCATGAATACAACTGCTTCTTCAGCTGTAGCACAGTTTTCAAGAGCAGCATCCTGGAGCATATAACAATCCCAAATTCCTTCGTAAGCTGCAAGAACTTCTCTCTGTGTCTTTGTCCAACCACATGTTGACTCATTCATTGTAAGACCCTTTTCGTTAGCAAAAGAGTACATAGCATGGAGATACTGATAAGTGTCCTTATCATTTGTATATGTATCCATGACAATACCACGAGCACCGTAGTCTTTAACCTGTGGGAAATTAGTAAAATCAGCATCCTTTCTGCCGTCTACTACAACTTCTCTCTCTGTTCCTTCAGCCATACTTGGGATGAGCCAAAGTCTTAAGTCGTCGCTAGCACTATCACATGTATGTGATGTCATTGTTGAACCATCTGCTGTTGCAAGTCTACCAACACCAGTGATAAAACAAGCAAAAACACTCTGTACAGCAAAACATACAATAAGTAGAGCTGTAATGGCGATTTTCTTCTTCATAATTCACTCCTTTTGAATCATGTTAATTGTTACATGCTTAAGCATGGTTATTTCTTCCACCTAGCCTGAAGAAGGACTAGGCAGAAATTTCATAGATTAATTAGCCTCAACGCTCTTGTGGTAAACAACAAATCTGTGATCCTTGTTTTCTGGAGCATTAGGATCCTTGAGGAAGTAGCCAACAGAATCAATTCCCTGGTTCTCAAGTTCTTCCATCTCTTCGTAGAGTGGCCATGAACAGATAACTTCTAAATCTTCGTAGAACATACCAGCCCAGTTAATGACTTCCATAGCACCAGAAAGCTGACGAGCAGTTCTGTACCACATTGGAGTACCAAACTCCATATCATATGGGAAGTATGTAAGACCCTTATCTGTAACACGCTGTAAGAACTCATCCTTTCCTTCATACATAAGAGCTTCTGTTCTTGGTCCAGTAATCTTATCGATGAAGATTTCTGGTGTTTCCATGAGGAATGTTAATGAGTCTGACCAGTCAGCCCACTCTCTGTGGCTTAAGCCATGAAGAGTATTTGGAGAAGAAGCACACTTCATAAAGAACTGGTCAATGTTCATAGCAGCCATCATTGCGATATCCAAGCTACTTCTTTCAGGTTCAACATAGTTCATCTCGCCTGTTTCTAAGAAGTGTTCTCTATCAAGAACCTTAGCAGGTGCAACATATGTACTTGTTACTGGGTAAAGAATTTCAGCTTCGTGCATATCGATAGAGATATCGACGCCTTCCTGTCTGATAATTTCCATAACAGCATAACCAGCACGCTCAGTAATAGTACCATTCTCTCTACCAGGATAGACTCTGTTAAGGTTTCTGATATCCTGATAAGCAAGGTTCTGACCTGATGGGTAGTTGATATATGTAAATGGATCTGGCCACTGATCTAGAGGGTTTGTGTATCTATCACCAATTCTGAACTGCTCCTGGCCCCACTCTGTATCAACATGGAAATACATTGGATAAGCATCTCCACACATACCTTCTGTAGAACCTGAGTAGTTAGCTCTTGGAACGACGATAACCTTACCCTTTTCAACAACCATGTTTTCAATCATGAGGTAAGCAGCCATTGTAGAAGCTGGTTCATAAGGGTGCGGACCACCATTAATAAATACAGTACCACCCTCAACACCGCTATCAAAAATGAAAACTGGAGTATCTAGCCATGTTCCTTTCAAAGAAGGAACGTAATCACTAAACCATTTAACCTCTGTGAGATATGGAGAAGTGACAATTGTTTCCTTGTAATGTCTTAACTGCCAGAACTGTACTGCAGCAATTACTGCAAAAACAGCAATAATTACAAGAATGACAATCTTTTGAATTAGTCTCTTATTATTTGTTGCCATATCCCTATTCCTCACTTAATGTAGAGAACTCTGAGAACGAAAGGAATGAGACAATAAGCGTACATAATATCGAATACGATATTGTCATTCTTTTTTCTCTTGAAGAGACTCTTAAAGAAACTTAGACCAATTAGTCCAGCCATTACGAAATATAGGATATGAATGAAATTTTCCCAAAATACCATCTTCTATCCTCCTTAGTATAAGAATGTGAACCAAACTGGTTTCACGATCATAAGTACTGCAATTAAGCCAATTGCAAGTATTGGAACAAGTGCAGACTTGAGGAATGATAAGTAAGATTCCTTATAGCCTGTCTCTTCACATGCCAATCTGCCAACGATTCTTGATGGAGGCAGACAGTCTCCGATTGGGAAGATAAGTGAAAGAGCTGCACAAATAACAGTAACGTCCATACCAAGTGTGTTGAACATGAAGATGAGTGGTCCACCAAGAACAACAGAACAACCGTAGTTGAAACAACCCTGACAGATTGGTCCAATAACGAGGATGAGACAATAGATAAGTACAAGTGGAAGACCAACGAATGTACTACCAATGAGACCTCTAACACCAGTTGCAGCCATTGCGCTCTGAAGAACACCAATACTTAATACGTTAGCAACGAGAGGGAAAACCTGTTCCATTGTGTCATCGAGGATACCAAGATACTCTTTTGGTCCTGTCTTCTTTGGGTTACAAAGTAAAGCAACAATAGCTGCAATAACGAACATCAAAGGAAGACCAAGAACTGGAAGATTCCAAGGAGCAACGAGAGCAAGAACGAAAAGAACAACGATTGTTAAGACAGGAAGAAGAATTCTCCACCATGTCATACCTTCAGTTCTCTCTGGGAGCTTCTTAAGTGTCTCTTCTTTTGGCTCAGGAACAGCGCCCCAACCAACAAAGATAATACATACAGCACCAGCAATACAGATTGGAACTAATAAAAGCCATGTGAAGCCAACATATGGCATGTTAGCCTGTGCAGTCATGAGCATAGTCCAAAGGTTGATTGGAGGAGCAGCAGCTGAAAGAATAGCAAAGAAGAAGATGAAGACTGTTCTCTTCTTTTTTGAGATTCCAAGTGACTCAAGAACTGTATTAACAAGACCACCGAGGACAAAGATAGCAACACTACCAGCACCTGTTAAAGCACCTGGAATAAGCATTAAAACACCCATAATAGTGATTAATACCCACTTGTTGTTAACTTTCTGTACGATAGAACGTGTAATTGTAGTTACAGCTCCAGAGTAAGAATAGATATTTACGAAGACCGATGCTGCGATAAAGAGCATAGCAAGGTCGAGGTTTACAAATAGACCCTCTACTAGATATCTAATTGGACTGCCTAAGTCTGGGAACATAAACATACCAATAATGGCAATTACAATAGCTGCTACTACCATTGAGATATCTGGGGATTTTAACTTAATACTGCTCAAGACAAATGTAGCAATCATTATGATGAGCAATATAAAGGTTAACGCTGTTACAGACATTTCTCTCTCCTACTCACTTACTTAACGAAAATACTTGGAAGAACCTTAACAAGTTCAAGAGGCTTATCAACAAGTGTTACAGGAATGTTGTACTTCTCGCCAAGAGCAGTAAATCTTCCATCAGCGTTGTTGTCTGTAAGAGAAATAATCCAATCAGCATATGGACAAACTGTATCGATAACTCTTTCGTTTCCGTTTGTGCTAATCTTGCTTCTTGCATCCTTTTCCATAGATACAGCGATAATAGGCATATTCTGAGCCTGAGCCTTCTTAATAACTTCTTTTAAGAATCCAATTTCGTCTTCAATTGTGATACCAGAAGCACCAAGCCCCTTCTCTGTTACTGACATAACAATAACAAGAGCCTTATACTTTCCACTATCGATGTAGCTATATCTAGCTGGTGTCTCATCTTCGAGGAAGAAGTCGCCGTCTACACCATAGTTAAACTTCTTTGTCTGGTTTAACAAAAGTCTAAGAGTCTTTGATCCTGCACCCTGTCCACCTGATGTGAGAAGGAATGGGCAATCATAAGTCTTAAGATCTGCTCCAGTAATCTTGGCCATAAGCATAGATGGCGCAAGGAAGAAAATTAGAACCGCTAAAAGCAATACAACAATTGATTTTTTCATGTGTTCTCTCCTTTACAATTTCGAACCCAAAAGAGCGTAAAACGCCCTAAGTTTGATAAAATCTTAACAGAGCGACACATGTTCTTCAAATAGATTTAACAATTTTACAATTATGTAAAATATATTTTATTATTAATAAAAGAAGTTTTTTTGTAATAATTATTAGTTAACAGACAAGAAATTAAATAATTTCCCTTTTTTATTAATTTAATTTTACAATTCAATTATTTAGATTTATATTTTTTCGAATATTGTTAATTAATAATCAAGTATACCATTATTTAACATTTGATTTTTTCTTAATATTCCAGAATTTTTGTCAAATAAAAACCCTCTTAAAGATTAAGAGGGCGAAATTGTTTTCAAAGGATTGTTTCGATCTCTTCAAGGTCTTCTTCCAAAGTAGACCATGATGTACAGAATCGGACGATAGACTTCTCTTTATCAAGTTTTTCCCAAATGGAGAAACGTACTTTTTCTCTAAGTTTTTCTATTTTCTTATTCTCCATGATGACAAAGAGCTGGTTAGTTTGTACAGGATAAGCAAACTTATAGCCTTTTTCTTCAAAAATCTCTTTTAATCGGAGTGCTCGCTTCATACCATTTTTTCCAATTGTATGATAATAGGAGTTTGTAAAGAGAGCGTCAAACTGGACAGCAAGAAGCCTACCCTTAGCAAGCATTCCACCTCTTTGTTTTTTCATAGCATCAAAGTGTTTTGGAGAGACTGAAGAAGAAAAGACTAACGCCTCTCCAATAATAGCCCCGCACTTTGTACCACCTATATAAAAAGCATCACAAAGAGATGCGATATCCTCTAGAGTTACATCATTATCTGGAGCAACAAGAGCGTAGGCAAGGCGTGCTCCATCTAGATATAAAAGCATATCGTATTTATCACAAATGGCTCTTATTTCTTCCAATTCATTTTTTGTATAAAGTGTACCTAATTCAGTCGGCTGAGATAGATATACCATACCAGGATAAACGATTGCTTCTTTACTCTCGTCTTGATGATATTTTTCTAAGTAAGAGCTTAGTGCATCTATCTTAATTTTTCCATTTTCTTCTTCTATGCCAATAACCTTATGACCAGAGTATTCAATAGCACCAGCTTCATGAGTATTAATATGCGATGTTGTGGCCCCGATTACTCCTTCATAGCTCTTTAAAAGAGATGAAATAGCTATTTGATTAGCTTGAGTTCCACCACAAACAAAAGAAACAAATGCATCATCTTTCTTTATTGCATCTTTTATTTTTCTTATAGCGTCCTTAGTGTACTCATCTTCCCCATATCCAGGCTGATTTGTATAGTTAGTTGAAAGCATCAACTCAAAAATCTTTGGAGCAATTCCATTATTATAATCACATTCAAAAGACAGCATATATAAAGTTCACCCTTTCTAACTTATCGGCATGATATAGAATAAAACAACTTTATTTCAAGTGCTTTTTCTTCTTATTTTATCGGTTTACATATTATTAACAGAAATAGGTCCTCACTAGGAGGACCCATTTTTATCCTAGAACTTTCCAAGAGCCTTTAAAACCTTTTCAGGCGTCATTGGCCAACTCTTAATCCAAACACCAACTGCATCATGGATAGCAATTCCAATGGCAGGAGCTGCACCATTACATGCAATTTCACTAATACTCTTTGCACCAAATGGACCATGGTCATCGTTGATGTCAATTAAGACAGACTTGAAGTCATCTGGAGCTTCACCAATCATTGGAGTACCGTAGTCTGTGAAGTTTGCATTAATATTTCTTCCCTCTTTATCGAGAATCATGTTCTCATACATAGAGTGTCCGATAGACTTCATTACAGCACCATAAATCTGACAGAGAGCAACCTCTGGATTTATTGGGGTTCCAGCATCCTGCAAAGCATAGAACTTTTGTAATTTAATCTCACCTGTTTTAACATTTACAGCAACTTGAGCAAAATGTGCACCATAAGGTACAGAAGAAGCCTGTGTAACATAAGAACCATGGCTAACAAGCTGACCACGTCCACTACCGCTTACGCAAGTATGACTCATTTCAGCATATGTAAGCTTTTTGCCTGTCTTAGATGAATAAACAAGACCTGGAGCTTGAAGCGACAAATCTTCAACGTTCTCACCTAACTGCAAACTTGCTTCGTTTAGAATCATCTTCTTAAGCTCTTTTGCTGCTTCAAGTGTTGCATTACCGCTGAAGAATGTACCAGATGAAGCGTAAGAACCTGTATCGAAAACACAACTGTCTGTATCACCAGAAACAACCGTAATCCTATCCATTGGGACAAGTAAGATTTCAGAAACAATCTTAGCAGAAACAGTATCGAGCCCTGTTCCAAGGTCAGCTCCACCGCTATTGAGGATAATAGTTCCATCTGTCTCAAGTTTGCAGAGTGCTTCTGCATGGTCCAAGCCTGGAAGACCAGAACCCTGCATAATCATAGCAAAGCCCTTACCTATCTTCCAATCTGGGTCGTCAGATACCTCTTTTTTACCCCAAGAAATCATCTCACAACCTTTTTCGATTGCCTGATCCAAACCACAAGAACCAACAGGTACAACATTACCCTCTCGTCCTTCACCGAGGCCCTTTAAGATTTCAAGCATATAGCCTTCGCTAACATGGTTCTTCTCAACCATTGTCTTGTAGTCAATACCAAGCTTTTCTGCTAGCTGTGCCATTACCATCATCAAGCCATATGTTCCCTTTGGTGTACCATACCCCTGGTAAGCACCTGCAGGAGGTGTGTTAGTGTAGTAGACCTCAAGGTCATACTTCATATTGTCGACCTTAAATAGAGGTAGTGTCTTAGAGCATGAGTTCATTGGAACTGTTAAGCAGTGGTTACCATAAGGACCTGTATTAGCTCTTACTTCCATATAGATAGCTGTAATTGTGCCATCTTTCTTTCCAGCCATCTTTACATGGACTCTCATTGGATGACGTGTGCTATTTGCATAGAATTCTTCTGCTCTAGTATTTCTGTAGTAGACATTCTTTCCAGTAATCCATGCTGCATAGCCAGTTAAATCTTCAACGAGAATATCTTGCTTACTACCGTATCCTCCACCAACTCTTTCCTTTATGACATGTACTTTGTTTTCAGGAATCTGACAAACCCAACTAACGATTCGTCTTACATGGTAAGGAACCTGAGTTGAAGCATGAATAACAAGTCTTCCACCTTCAATTAAAGCATAACAAACATGAGGTTCAAGAGGAGTGCACTGTACTTGGCTAGTCTGATATGTATCTTCAACGATAGCATCAGCTTCTGCGAAAGCCTTTTCAACATCGCCGATTCCACCCTTATTTGATGCCGCAAGGTTTCTGTGAATATCTGCATGAAGAGGGAATTGGTAAATTACCTTACCTTCTCTTTCGTCTCCCTGTTTCTTGTTGTATTCATCAAGATCGCTAGGTGCTCCAGCACGATACTCAACTGGTCCATTATGTACAAGTGGAGCATTAGGAGCCATAGCCTCTTCTACTGTAAACACGGCATCTGTTGGTTCGTATTCAACCTTAATTAAAGAAGCAGCCTTCTCAGCTATCTCTTTTGTTCTTGCAACGATACCGGCAACTCTGTCACCAACATGTCTTACTTTTTTATTGAAAAGTCTTCTGTCATGTGGGCTTGGCTCAGGGCTACCCTGACCAGCTTGCATGTAATAGACATCTGGGCAATTGAAAGCTGTAATAATAGCGGCAACGCCATCAAGCTTCTCAGCTTCTTTTGTATCTATGCTCTTTATATAGGCAGATGCAAAAGGAGAACGAAGAACATGTAAGCACCACGCACCTTCTGGAACCTTATCTTCAACAAATACCTTTTCTCCAGAAACAAGAGATGCTCCATCAATTTTATCGAAAGGCTTACCAACAATATTGAGTTTAGGTCTAAACGAAGGTGCAATCTCTGAGCGATATTCACCATAGTCTCTTAACTCAATTGCGAGTTTTACAGCTAGATAGTAATGTTCGTAACCAGCATCACGAATAAAGATACCTGTTAAGACATCCTTTATCTCTTCTCTTGTTGGATATGGTTTCTTTTCAAGTAACCAAGTAAGAATAAGAGCTGCAGCAGGTGCATTATATGCAGACTGCACAACACCAGAGCTAACTAATGCCTTTTGTACATAGTTAAGCTCTCTGCCATTAAGAAGGCCTTCAGCTGTTCTTATTTCAGCGTTTTTAGCTTGATAAGCGAGAATAAAGTTTGAGTAGACTAGTTTATCGTTAAAGATAATAGTATCACTACCAGCAAAGCCTTCTCTATCATCACTATCACGAACGGAGTTACAGCCAATCGAATATAAGACATCTCTTAGCCTAGCGTCTTCTCTACATTCTTTAGTAATAATCTCACCATTGACTCTACACTTTAAAATCATAAGTTACCTCCTAAAGAAAAGACAGTCTTAGCTAGGTATTCTTTATATTCCTTTGAACCTGTTATATCGCTAGTATATTGAACATCTTTCCAAATATCTGGAGTAGAACCTGAAACAAATGGACTTCCTTTGACACTTAAAGCGTAATTATTGTCGCAGGACGCAGCAATTAAGACAGCATGGCTTGTGCTTGTTAGACCAAAACGTCTAACCCGTGCCTTTTTCTTCGTATCAATTAAGAAGTAGGTAATAAGCCTTCTACAATGTGTAGAGGCATACTCTTCTACGCTCTTATCTTCTTCTCCATGTGGAGTAATTGAATGAAATGTAACACCAAGAACACTAAAAAGAGCGATAAGATAACTATCATCACGCCGTAAACCGATATTGCCACCAACTGTTGCAGAGTTTCTTCTCTCAAAAGATGAGCAGAAACGACAAGCTTCTTTTATAGCAGAAGGAACAAGAGGAGAATCAATCATCTCTTGTAGTGTAGTTAAAGCTCCAACCTTAATAATACCGTTTCCCTTTTCTTCAATACCTTTATCAACAAGGCCATTAATATCGATAAGAGCGGTATCTTTATCAATTGCACCACCTAATCTTAAATCATCTGTACCACCAGCAAGATACACAGAATCAAGATTAGCTTTTCTTAACTTAACAGCATCTAGCGCTGTTTCTGGACGAAAAATAACCATCTACTCTCCCCCTTATTCTACTCTGCCTTCTGGATGTCCTGAGCGAAGTTCATCAATAAAATACTTAAGCATTCTTCTTGTTGTATTTCTTCTATACTCAGCCATTGCATGAGGAGAAATTACATTGTTCCATGCATCCAAGAATTCGTCTTCAACACCCTGAAGTTCGGATAGAGTCTTACCAATAAGTATTTCTTCAGCTTGTCTGCTTCTCATTACCTTTGGACCTGCAGCACCAGAGGATGCTCTAAAGTCCACTACAACACCATTCTTTATCTCTGCGCCACAAGAGAGGGTTAGTTTACTAATCGCATTAGCTCTTCTCATTCCAATCTTTTTGTAGAAATAATGCGTAAACTTAGAAGGAGGTATAACTACAGCAGTAATTAATTCATTTGGTTTTCTAGCTGTTTTTTTTGCGCCAAGGATAAAGTCATCTACCTTAACCTCTCTCTCTCCATCAACGCTCTTTAAAATAACATAGCTATCTAAAAGAATTAGTGGCTGAGGACAATCTCCCTTTGGAGAGGCATTAGCAATATTTCCACCAATTGTTGCACTATTACGGAGAGCGACAGCTCCCATTCTTGATGCAGCATCTCTAACAAGAGGATGGACAAGCTCACTCGAAGCTATTTCCCTAGAAGTAGTTAGTGCACCTATAACAACAGAACCATCTTCTCTTTTTGTTATTCCCTTCAACTCCTTTAAAGGAGAGATAATCATGACACTCTTATTAAATGTCGGATCAACGCCTGTTCCATTAAAACCGGAAACCATTAAGTCTGAGCCACCAGCAAGGACAATGACATCTTCACTAGCCATAATTGAAAGTGCTTCATCTAAAGTGTCGGGCATATAGTAATTCATTTTTTCCATAGCTCAGCTCCTTTTTCTGCTGCAAGATGAATAGATTCAACAATTAAATCGTATCCTGTGCATCTGCAGATATTTCCACTAATACCCATTCTTATCTCGTCATCTGTTGGATTAGGGTTATTAGAAAGAAGATAGTAAGCAGCAAGTACCATGCCAGGAATACAGAAACCACACTGAACAGCACCGCCAACGGCAAAAGCGTCGATAATGCACTTGCCTTTTTCTGTATCCCTAATGCCTTCTATAGTAAGAATCTCACTGTTATTGCAAGCACCAACAGGGATGATACATGAAGTAACTAAGTGGCCATCTTTAATGACAGAACATGCGCCACACTCACCTTCTGAGCAACCTTCTTTAGTTCCTGTTAGAGCTAAATCCTCTCTTATTACATCAAGTAGTCTTCTTAAAGGATCGCCCTGATAAATAACTTTTTCGCCATTTAGCGTAAAACGAACGTCATTGTGCATTTTTCTTCAAAGCCTCCTCAATATCTTCTGGTGGGATTGGAATAGATTTTACAGTTATGCCAAGTGCTCTTTCAACAGCATCAACATATGCAGCAGAAGCACCGTTAAATACTAACTCACCCATTCCCTTTGCACCCTTAGGTCCCCATGGATATGGGTTTTCTTGTAAGTGATAGAACTGCTTAGGAAAGTCCATACTTGTAGGAATTACGTAGTCACTCATTCTCTTCTGCTTAAAGAAACCATTACGATTCTCTAATTTTTCCATTGAAGCATAGCCAAGGGATTGAAGTACACCACCATTAACCTGGCCATGTACAATAAGCTCATCAATTGGGTGACCAATATCATGGCTTGTCCATACACCTGTGGTCTTAACTTCATTTGTAAGCTTATCAACTTCGACTTCAACGCAAGCAACACCCCATCCCCAACCGAGGTAAGCATCACCACGGAATGTATTCTGATCCCATGGATAGCCTTCTGGATGTTCATACTCGACCTCAGTAGTGAAGTCACCTTCTTCCCAACGTTCTTTCATTTGTAGTGCTGCTCTTTCAACGAGCTTTCCAACAATCATTGTTGAACGAGAAGCAGCTGTTGGACCTGAATCTACAACTTTTGAAGTATCTGGATTAAAGTAATCGATATTCTCAATAGGAAGCTCTAATGCATCAGAGGCAATCTTTCTAAGTGTTGTTTGGAAGCCCTGTCCCATCTCTGTTGAACCAACTTCGATTCTTACTCTATCGCCAGTCTTAACGAGACGAGCATGGGCTTTTATGATTGCCTGTTCTCCATTACCTGTAAAAGCACCACCATGGAGATACATGCTAATGCCAATACCCCTACCAGAGCCAATGCCATATTCTTTACTCTTTCTGTAGTAATCAGATGCCTTTGTTACAACATCTAGCATTTCAGGAAGCTTTACATCTTCAATGATATGACCATTAGTTACAGTCTCTTCACCTTTCTTTATGATGTATTCTTTCTTGAAATCTAATGGATCTACACCAAGGTGTCTAGCAATGTGGTCCATATGAGTTTCAACAGCAAAAAGTGTCTGAGGAGCACCAAAGCCACGGAAGGCACAAGATGGGAATGTATTAGTTCCAATACCTTCTCCAACTAAGTATGTATTAGGAATGTTATATACTCCGTTTGCATGGAAGATTCCTCTCTGTAAGACTACAAATGAGGATGATAAATAAGCACCTACATTATAATAAACGTGAGCTTCCATACCAATAATCTTGCCATTCTTAAGTGCTGTCTTATAGACATTCTTACTGGGGTGTCTCTTTACAGAGAACTGTGTATCTTCTTCTCTATCAAAGATTAACTTTATCGGCTTCTTTATAATGCTTTCAGCAACAAGAAGTGGACCACAAAGAACATCAGGAAAGTGCTCTTTACCGCCAAAAGCACCACCAGTTGTACACTGTCTAACTATAATTTTCTCAGGAGAAATATTTAGTACTCCAGCTATGCTCTTTCTAATATAGAATGGGCACTGAGCAGAGGCATAGAAGACATAGTTGTCTCCTTCCATTGTGACAATGGCACCGTTAGTCTCAAGGTGCACATGTTCCTGAAAGCCTGTTGTAATTGTCTCTTCAAAGATTTCATCAGCCTCTCTAAAGACTTCATCCATCTTCTTGCCCTTTTCACAGAAAAGTGAGCAAAAGACGTTATTGCCCTTGTCTGGGAACATTGGACCGCCAACACTATTAATACCATCATCAATAGTTACTGCAGGAGTCTTCTCTTCATACTCAATTTTTATATTATCTTTAATAGCCTTGAGAACAGCTCTATCTGGACCGACAACAAGACCGATTGTTTCACCAACGTATAGAACATAATCTTTAGCAAAACATCTCCAGTCTTTACTAATCATCCAAAGTTCATTTTTTCCATCTTCAGGAATATCTTTTGCAGAGATAAAGTAATATCCTTCTGGCATCTTTGGAACACTAATGCGCTTAATGTTTCCACGTGGACAAGTAGAACGCACCATGTATGCATAGTTCATATCATCTAGAACCATATCTGAAACATACTTTACTTCACCCCTTGCCTTTGTATACGCATCAACTCTAATAATCTTATCGCTGACTTTTGTTGCTGGCACCTTTTCCTCCATAACCATTATATTTCTTATAGTACAATGATTTATTTTAACCATTCAAAGATAGGGGGAAATCAAATATCCCCCTACTTAGTCTACTCTATAGTAACTCTAAATTGTAAATTATGGTTTAATTTTATCTACAACCTTCCATAGCTCTTTTGCTACTTCGCTAGCTCTCTTGTAAATATCAGCTGCATCTTTTCTGACAAACTGATGGTTTTCAAAGAGAAGCTTACCATTGACAATAGTTGAGTTAACATTGCCAGAGCTCATACCCCAAACAAAATGTCCTGGAGCATTTGCACTTACAAGTGGAGTTGGGTTGTTGTAATCAAGTAGAGCGAGGTCTGCTGTATAGCCCTCTTCTACTCTACCAAGCTTAATTCTATGACCAAACTGAGACTCAACAAGTCTATTTCCTCTATTGAGTGCTGTTAAGAAATCTGCCGGCCACCATGGACCACCTTCATCCTTATGCTTAAAGAAACCAATCTTAATCTCTTCAAACATGTTACCACCACAACCATCTGTTCCTAAACAAAGATTCTTTATCATAGGGAGTTTAGAGTTATAACCAATATGGTTGTTCATATTAGAACGTGGATTAACAGCGAAGAAACAATTTCTCTCGTTGATAGTCTTTATTTCCTTTTCAGAAAGATGGACGCCATGAACGATGAGAGTTTCTGGTCTAAGTAAGCCAAACTCATCTAATCTATCTGCTATATCTTGATTATAGAAATGATGAGACCAAACACTATCGTAAGAAGCTTCAGCAACATGGAGATGCATTCCACGTCCAGTCTTATTCATTGCGTTTGCAATGAGCTTTAAGCCTTCGTTAGGAATTGTAAATGGAGCATGTCCACCAATTGTTGCTTCACAAAGGACGTTTTCTCCCTTCTTTCTTCTCTCATCAACTTCATTAGCAAAACGAATGTTTTCGTTAACTCCATCCTCAACTTCTTTCATTCCACCATTACGATCGGTAACCTCAAAGCATGTTGAACCTCTAACTCCAATCTCCTCCATACCTCTAGCTATGGTAGAAAGAGAACCCTCAATATAACAAGGTGAAGCATGGTGATCAACACAGCTAGTTGTACCAACGCTAATAGCATCAAGAGAGCAAATAAGTGATGAATAATATGTGCTCTCTTCTCTTAGTCCTCTATCAAGTCTCCACCACCATTCTTTTAGAACCTGAATAAAATCTGTCTGAGGACCAGCAGAGATAAGCATACCTCTGCTAAGACCTGAATAATAGTGATGATGCGAGCATACGTTACCTGGGATAAGAGTCTTTCCTCTTCCATCAATAACTTTATCTGCTTTATAGTTCTTTGCCTTATCCTTACCTACAGCCTCAATTAAAGAGCCAGAGATAACAACATCAACATCTTCCATAACCTCAAATGGAGGTTCTGTCTGCATTACTCGAACATTCTTAATGATTAAATCTGCCATTCTTGTTACTCCTCTACTGGACCAAGAAGATATGAATAAGAGATGAATATTGTCTCAATCATAGCCTTTACTGTCTCAGGAACATCACAGGCTAACTTGCCATCCTTATCGATATAACCTTTAATGATCTTATCTTTAAGCCTAATTGTTACTTCATCATTTTCTGCATAGAAGCCACTATTAGTACTATTCTCAAAATCATCCATGCGAGAGAAGAGAGTAAACTTCTTCAAGTATGGGCCACCATCGTGAGGACAGAATGCAGCACAGTTTCCACATTCGTTGCAGTATGCATCTAAGTGGAGAATCTGGAATGGATCTTCAAAGAGACCTGTCTCTCTTAAGTCAATCATTGAATTAGCTCTGTTAGGACATACTTCTGTACACTTATTACAGTAATAAGAACACTCTAAACATCTCTTAGCTTCTTTTTCAAAGAAATCTTTAGCCTTGCTACCCTTATTTAATGGAAGGAGAATAGAAGCCTTCTTTTCTCTAATTGAGGCAAAGAATGAATCCTCTTCCTCTCTAATGGAATCTTCGTCTTCATCCTCTTCGACTTCTTCTTCAACTGTCTCTTCGCACTGGCATTCACCTTCAGCACAAGTACAGTTCTTCTTTTCCTCTTCTTCATCCTCTTTGAGGATATCGTCATAAACGCGGTCGATAGCCTCGTCTACAGCCTCTTGTGCAGAAGCAATACATCTTACAACTGTGCTTGGACCTGTCTTTGTATCGCCAATAATCCAAAGCTTATCAACACCATCAACGCCAATAGCATCTAGGATAGCCTTATCTGGCTTCTCGCCTATAGCAGAAATGAGGTATGTGCAGTTAATCTCAATCTTTTCGCCACTTTCGACAGGTTTTCTTCTGCCAGAACTATCTTTTTCGCCAAGGACCATCTTGTTAATAAAGAGTCTGCCATCTGTAAAATCTGTTGGAGAAGCAAGGAACATAAACTTAACACCATCAGAGAGAGCCATCTCATACTCTTCTCTATCACAAGGCATCTCGTTTTCGCTTCTTCTATAAACAACAGTTACGTCTTCAACACCTGCTGTTCTTATAGCCATTCTTGCTGCATCCATAGCTGTGTTTCCACCACCCATTACAACAACAGAAGAACCGAGATTAATCTTCTCGCCTCTCTTACTTCTGAGGAGGAAGGAAACTGCACTCTCTTTTGGACCATTTCCACTTACTCTTGGGTCATTAGATGCAGTAGCACCTACAGAAACAAAGATGTATTCATAGCCTTCTTTTCTAAGTTCAGATACTGTTTTTTCTGTAGAGAAAACAAACTTAACACCTTGTTCTTTGATAAAATCTACATCCTTCTGTACTGCAGAAGATGGAATTCTAAACTCTGGAATAACAGACTGAACAACACCACCTGCGACAGCCTCTTTCTCAAATACTGTTGTATCGAAACCACTTAAAGCGAGGAAATAAGCAGCACTTAAGCCTGCAGGACCTGCGCCGATAACTGCAGCCTTTACCTCTGCTGGTTCTTCTGGCTTAGCCCAATAATCTTCCTTGAATTCTTCAAAACCATGCTCAACGCAAAGCTTTTTGACCTCTCTAATGTTTACAGGTCCTTCATAGTCCATTCTTGTACAATGGTTCTGACACTGATGGTCGCAAATCCAACCAGTGATATTAGGAAGAGCATTACTTGTATAGATTAAAGATAGAGCTTCAGCTGTGCGCCCCTCACCTGCAAGAGCAACATACTCAGGAATAGGCTGATGGATAGGACATGCTTCAACACATGGAGCTACATAGCAATCAAAGAGTTCTAGTGGAGTATTAACCTTAGCTGAATTAGTTCCTCTGTACTCTTTTGCTGCTATACCCTTTGGAGAAGAGACATTCTCAACAAACTTCCTAAGTTTAGATATATCAATATGATCCATCTTCCAACCCTTAGATTCGTTTGCAATCTCGCAAAGCTGCTTCATCTTAGCGTATCCACCTGGGTGGAGCATATCGGTAGCAAGTGTAATTGGGTGAATACCTGCTTCAAAGAGATCCTTAACAGATAGAGCAGAGATACCACCTGAATATGAGATAGGAAGAGTCCCATTAAATTCTTCAGAGAGAATAAGTGCGACACGAGAAGAAAGAGGAAGCAAGATTCTACCAGAGCCATAGCGTTCGTCCCCAGGAAGGACATCTTGTGGGTTAACATTGCCAAGTGTGTTAGTAAGTTTAACGCCAAACTTTCTTCCTTCTTTCTTTGCAAGATCAACAAGGCGATGGAGCATAGCTTTTGCATCAGAGAGCTGCAAATCATGCTCAAAGCTTTCTCTCTTTAGAACGACATAGTTGTATCCAAGTGAATCAAGAATAGAACGAACAGTATCATAACCAAGAAGAGTTGGGTTGAGCTTAACAAATGTATCAAGCTTCTTCTCTGTTAAGAGGTAAGAACAGATTGCTTCAATCTCTTTTGGAGGACAACCATGCATTGTTGATACTGTAACAGAAGCACAAATATTCTTTGAAATATAGTCGAGTGTTTTGATAGCTTTTTCTTTTCTATCTTCGAGCCCTGTTCCATCCAAGAGGCCATCATCAAGAAGAGCCTTTGCTTCTAAGATATATTCATCAAATAGAGGCTTTTTACCAGCATCAATCATGCTGTCGATAAAGATCTGCATCTTCTTTTCTTTAATACCATCAAGGTTATATCCACAAGACATATTAAAGATGAAAGATGGATTCTCAATGACCTTATCTCTCATGACAGCTTCAAGAATGTGAAGTGTAATCCAAGCTTTTAGATACTCATCATAAGCCTTTTCGAGTGTATATTCTGTTGACCATTCAACGTTATAACCTTCATCTCTAGCATCGATACAAGGCTTAGCTATCTCAAGATGGTCCATAATTTGAACAGTTTTAAGCTCAATGAAACGAGCACCAACAAGATATGATGCTACGATGTTCTGACATAGCTGTGTGTGAGGACCAGCAGCAGGACCCATAGGAGTTGAACACTTCTGATTAAATACATCTACAAAATGCTTCTCTTTATCCTTATAGAACTGATCTTTGTTGATACTAAAAATTGAATCGTGATTCTTATATTCTCCGGCTATTCTTAATAAAAGCTCAGAAAATGGAATTGGTCGCATTAAATCTGCCATGCGTTATGTCTCCTCTTTTACGGGGGTTCCGTATTATTAGTTTAACCGTTAATATTCCAAAGTCAAATTAATAATGCAACAAGATGCAACAATTTTCCACTATAACTTCAGCTCTTCTTAAACTGATTTATTTTGTGCTATATTGATACAAAAGGAATTATTTATGAAAGAAAGAACTTTTATTGCTATCAAGCCAGATGCAGTTCAAAGAGGACTCATTGGGAAAATCATCACAAGAATCGAAGAAAAAGGCTACAAGATTATCGCTCTTAAAATGTTAGAGGTAACACCAGAAATGGCAGCTAAGCACTATGAAGAACATATAGGAAAGCCTTTCTACCCTTCTCTTGTTGCTTTCATTACATCAGCACCAATTGTTGCAATGGTTGTCGAAGGTGAAGATGCAATCTCAGGCATGCGACAGATTATGGGTAAGACCAACCCTCAGAACGCTGAAGTTGGAACAATCCGTGGCGATTTCTCCCCTTACATGAGCTACAACTGTATCCACGGTTCAGATAGCGCAGAATCAAGTGCAAGAGAAACAGCTATCTACTTCAAGAGCGAAGAGATGTGTACAGATTGGAAGACTGTATTTGAAATTATTAAGGAAAACTTAGAAAAATAAAGCGAAGGGGGACAATCAAAGTCCCCCTTTAATTATGCTAGCTCTTCGGCTAACTCTTCTATCATAGATAATGATTTTTCATTTAGTGAACTGAGAATTGTGACAGTAGGAGATAAGACTTCAATTTCCTTTGATTCTTCTAACATCTGCTTCATCTTTCTTGCAGCAACTGGCCCCCATGAACCATTTTCAATAAAGCCTACTCTTCTCTTTTGATAGTTTCTTTCTGTTAAATGCTCAATAAAAGCACGCATTGGTGGGAATATATCGCCATTATATGTAGTTGTTGCAAGAACCAAGTTCTTATGCTGGAATGCAGATGCTACAGCCTCTGACATATCTACTCTAGATAAATCATATACATCAACAGTCTTACCTCTTCTTCTTAAGTCCTCTACTAATGTAAGAACAGCTTCTCTTGTATGGCCATATATAGAGGTATAGGCTACTGTAATACCATCATCTTCCGGAGTATAACTAGACCACTTATCATAATAAGAGATGTACTCTGATAGATCATCTCTAAGAACAGGACCATGGAGGGAGCAAATGATTTTAATATTGAGGCTAGATACTTTCTTTAGTAAGCTCTGCACCATTTGACCATACTTTCCAACAATACCTATATAATATCTACGAGCTTCAGTAGCCCATTCTTCATCTGTCTTAACATCATTAGCGCCAAACTTTCCAAAGCCATCGGCTGCAAACAACACTTTGTCATAGCTATCATAAGTAACGATTACCTCTGGCCAATGAACCATTGGAGCCGCAATAAATGTTAAAGTATGTTCTCCTAGAACAAAAGAATCATTCTCTTTAACTAGAATTCTCTTTTCAGGGAAATCTGTACCAAAGAAGTTTCTCATCATTACAAATGCCTTTTGAGATGATATTATCTTTGCATCTTTATAGCGTTCACTAAAAGCTAAAATACCTGCAGAATGATCGGGCTCCATATGCTGCACAACAAGGTAGTCTGGGCTCTTACCTTTTAGTTCTTTGTCGATATTTTCAAACCACTGATCAATATAGTTTCCATCTACACTGTCCATAACGAGACTTTGTCCAGCACTTTCTATTAAATATGAATTATAAGAAATCCCATCTTTTACAGGGTATTGAGCTTCAAATAAATCAATTTTATGGTCGTTAACACCAATATATTTAATGTCTTTTGTTATCTGCATAATCAATCCTTTATACTTATAAATAATATAACTTTTTGTATCCCTAGATTCAACTCAATTGACTATGCAAAAATCTTCTTCAGTTTTACACTTTTCATATGGAAAAAAGAGAATATATTGTTACCAAGCTAGAAATAATGCCACTTTCACCAGAAAGTCTCCTCTCTGGCGAATTCGATAGCGAAATCAAAAAAAGAATGGAAGAGGTAATAGAGACAGAAGCTCCTCTTAGAGAATCAATTCTGCTTAAGCGCGTTCTTAACTCATTTTCTCTCTATAAACTAGGCTCTAGACTTAGTAAGCATTTTGTAGCTATTGAAAATGAACTAGATGCACTAAAGACCTTCGATAATTGTGGCGAAATTGTTTTTCATAATGGCAAAAATGAAGATTTTTTCAGACCTACTCCTATTGCAGAAGTTCGCTACTCTTATCAGATACCGACTGCTGAAGCTAGCAATGCTCTAATCTATGTAATAGAAAACTCAACCAAAAACTCATTTACAAAAAATGAGCTTCTTCGCTTGTTTATAAATGAAATGGGTTGGGAAAAGAATGGAGACAAAATCGAAGCACTTTTCTCCGATGCTCTAAAAGATGAAAGAATTAAAAGAAGCAGAAATGGGAGAATAATCAAATAATCTTTACAAAAAGTTAATGTTAAAATTAATTTTTTACATAAATTTGATGTATATCTCAATAATTTAAAAAAAACGCCATTTTACCGCAATTTTTAGCTTTACAAATCATTTTTTCCCTCTAATACTGTTAAAAAACAGGAGATTATTATGCTTATTAATTTGAAAAGAAAACCAAAAATAATCGAAAAAAACGTTCAGCGTTGTAGAGAAAAGGGAATCACTCTTCCAACATTTGCTCAGATGAAAGATCCTTCTTTAATTCCTCAGGAAATTAAAGACAAGCTAAAAAATGTTGGACTTTGGGATGTTAATCCTCTCAACCTATATAGAATAAATTGGCACAACGAACCAGTTGAAAAAGGTGGACAGTTTGGTGATGTCAACTTTATTGAAATCCCTAGAGAGATTACAGGAACAAAAGCTCACATCTATGCTCTTTGTGGTAAGTACTTCCCATGTGGCGTACACAAGGTTGGTGCAACATATGCATGTTTAGCTCCAGCTCTTGTTTCTGGTAACTTTGATGCTGTTGAACAGCAGGCAGTATGGCCAAGCACAGGTAACTATTGCCGTGGTGGTGCTTACAACTCTGCTCTCCTTGGCTGTAAGAGTATTGCTATTCTTCCTGAGAATATGTCTCAAGAAAGATTTAATTGGCTTAAGACAGTTGCTGGCGAAATCATCGCAACACCTGGTTGTGAGTCAAACGTTAAGGAAATCTTCGACAAGTGTCATGAACTTGATGAAGAGAGAGGTAAGCACATTGTTATCTTCAATCAGTTCGAGCAGTTTGAAAACTACCTCTGGCACTATGAAGTAACAGGTTCTGCTATCCTTGAAGTTATCAAGAAGCTTGGCATTAAGCCAGAGAACGTTCGTGGCTACGCTTCTAGTACAGGTTCAGGTGGAACTCTCGCAGCTGGTGACCACTTAAAGAAGGTCTATCCAAATCTTAAGATTGCTGCTGGCGAAGCTTTACAGTGTCCTACTCTTCTCCGCAATGGTTTTGGTGCTCACAGAATTGAAGGTATTGGAGATAAGCATGTTCCATGGATTCACAACGTAAAGAATACTGACATGATCTGTGCTATTGATGACCAGGATTGTATGGATATCTACCGCCTCTTCAACGAGAAGGATGGAAAGGATTATCTTAAGTCTATCGGCTTAACAGACAAAGAACTTGATTCTCTCCAGCTATTTGGTATCTCTGGTATTGGTAATATGCTCAGCGCTATAAAGATGGCTAAGTACTATGAGATGGATGAGAATGATGCTGTATTTACAATTCTTACAGACTCTTCTGTTATGTACACATCTCGTCTCAAGGAACTCACAGAACAGCAGGGAGAGTTCTCTCTAATGGAAGCTGCAAGAGTTCACGCTGCATCTCTAAAGCATCAGACAATCGAAAATGCTCTTGAGCTTACATACTACGAAAGACTCCGTGTACATAACCTTAAGTACTATACATGGGTTGAGCAGCAGGGCAAGACATACGAAGAACTCAATAGACAGTGGTATGATAGATCTTACTGGACAGATATTCCTAAACTTACAAAGACTATCGATAAGATGATTGAAGAGTTTAACGCAAAAATTAAAGGCTAATTAATTCAGCTCTTTTTCGCCGGGATATTATGTCCCGGCTCTATTTTTTATTTTCTAAGGAGAAAATATGAGATTTAAATACGTCTGTTCTGATTGTGGCAGAGAATATGTAACAGATAAGATTATGTATCTTTGCCCAGAATGTGAAAAAGAAAACACAGGAAAAGAGTTCCCAAAAGGGAATCTTATTGTTGAACTTAGTGATGAAGTATTAAAAAAAGCAAAAGAAAAGGAACATGTTACTCCTTTTGACTTCTATCCTTATGAGTGCGAGGATGATTCTTCATTCCCTGTTGGAATTACTCCACTAATGGCACCAAAGAGACTAAGGAAAGAGCTCGATACCCCTAACCTCTTTTTTAAACTAGATACACTTTTAGTCTCTGGTTCTTTTAAAGATAGAGCTAGCTATCTTGTTGCACAGCAAGCCATTAAGCATGGTGAGAAGAAGATTGCACTTGCAAGTACTGGGAATGCAGGAGCAGCAATGAGTGCTGTTGGTGCTGCTCTAGGGCTTGAGATTGTTCTATTTGTACCTGCATCTGCTCCTATTAATAAGCTTATGCAATCTGTTTTATACGGAGCACGTGTTATTCCTGTAAAGGGAACATACGATGATGCTTTCCTTCTTTCTATAGAATATACACGCTTACATGGTGGTATTAATAGGAACACTGCATATAACCCAATGACAATTGAAGGAAAGAAGAGTGTCTCTATTGAACTCTTTGAGCAAATGGGAAGAAAGGCTCCAGATTGTATCTACGTACCTGTTGGAGACGGTTGTATTATTGCTGGTGTTGCTAAGGGCTTTAAAGATCTTCTTAAGGCTGGCTTGATTGACAAAATGCCACGCATTATATGCTGTCAATCTACTCAGAGCGATGCTATTTCTAACTCAATTAATAAAGATGATTTTAGAACAATTGAAGCTACAACAAGAGCAGATAGTATCTCTGTTGATCTTCCAGCTAATGGAAGAATGGCTCGCCGCTATGTTCTTGAATCAAAAGGCTGGGCAGTAGAAGTAACAGACAAAGAGATTCTCGATTCACAGCTTGAACTTACAAGTAAAAGTGGCGTTCTTGCAGAGCCTGCTGCTTCTTGTGCATATGCTGCACTTAAAAAAGATAGAGACCATATGGTAAAAGAACTTGGCAAAGATGCAACTGTTGTTGTTCTTCTTACAGGTACTGGCTTTAAAGATATGGCAGCATTTGATGGAAGAGTATCACTTCCTCCTGCTATTGAAAATAGTGTTGAAGAGATTAAAAAACTTAAATAAAACTATTGTGGTTGCCTCTATTGGCGGCCACTTTTTTAATCTCAAAAGTCATGTTGACTAAGTGAACTAAAGATGTAACGATTAGTTGTTTCGGGATGTAGCGCAGAGGTTTAGCGTATCAGTCTGGGGGACTGGGGGTCGGCGGTTCGAGCCCGCCCATCCCGATTACTCTTTTTCTTTTCTAATTGAGAGAATAGAAGAAAAATAGATAGGTTCCTTTTCCATTAAAATGCACTCATTTTGCCTATCTATTTTATCAACAAAGCCTTTTTTGTTTTTATATCTATCACCATCATAGTAAGAAAGAAAAACCTCATCGCCTTTTTTTAAATTTCTAAGAAGATTATCTACTTCCATAATTCCATCTTCTGAGAGAATTATCTTATTTTCCTTAAGCATCTCTTCTCTCTTTTTTTCTAATGCCTCTTCTAGCCCCCTTAAAGCAGCAAAAGGCATAAAGAGTTTGGCTCTTTGCTCAAGTGGCATCTTTTCTCTCTTTTCACTCGCCACTTTTATGGCCTCCTATTTGCTTATTTCTATCGCGTCCCGTGGCATTTTCTTCGTAGTCCATACCTTTTATGATTATGTTTTTGCCATATGTATCTTTAAGCTCTAATATTGCTTTTTGGATACGATTTTTCTTATCTTCTTCTTCATTATCTTCAAAAAGGTCCAATTGCCTACCCTCTTCTTCTTTTGTTAAAGAAGAGGCAACAAGATAGAAGCGTCGGATAGTTTTCTCTTTATCTACAAGTTGATTATATAGATCAATGAATATTCTTCTAATAAGAGAATCTTGGCTCGTTGAAGTATTAATAGAAGAAGTTCCATTAGAAAAATCCCCACCAGATGATTTTGAATAGCCAATGCTAAGAGCGAATGTTGAGGACCGCATTTTCTTTTCAGTAAGAAGAAGAGTTACTTCATCAGCCATCTCTTTCACAACTACCAAAGCCTCTTCTGGAGTATAATCTCTCATTAAAACTTGTCCAGAAGATATGCTCTTCGCTTTAGGCTTGTAAGCTTGAACATCTTTTAGTGTTACACTTTCTCGTCCCCATGCATGATCAATAAGGAGCTCTGCATCGATTCCAAATTCCCTATAGAGCAAATCCTCAGGTGTGTGGGCAATTTGATACATAGTGTATAGGCCAAGACGGGCTAGGCGATTAGACATACCTTTTCCAATACGCCAGAAATCAGTTAAGGGAGTATGGTTCCAAAGCTTTTCTTTATAGCTCTCTTCATCTAAAATCCCTATAAAAAGAGGCGAATGTTTTGCTGTAATATCTAACGCTATTTTTGCAAGATATAGATTTGTTCCAATTCCGGCAGTGGCTCTTACACCTAGTTCCTCTTCAATTTTGTTCATTAAGAAAACAGCAAGCTCTTTAGCTGTCATATTCATGCTTTCTAGATAGTCTGTTACATCCATAAAGGCTTCATCAATTGAATAGACAAAAATATCCTCTGGCGCTAAATAACGTAAATATATGCCATAGATGTTAGCTGAATAGTCTATATACTTTTGCATTCTAGGGGTAGCTATGATGTATTTGATTGTTTTTGGGATTTCAAAGAGACGACACCTGTTTTTTACACCGAGTAGCTTTAAAGAAGGAGAGACAGCAAGACAAATAGTCTTATCTGTTCTCTCCACATCTGCGACAACCAAATTTGTTGTCATAGGATCTAACCCTCTCTCTACGCATTCAACAGATGCGTAGAAGCTCTTTAAATCTATACAAAGGTAAATCCTATCATCTTTCATAATTCTATTTTAGCTTCAAAAAGCCAAAAGACAAAGATTAGCTTAGCTCTTTATTTCCTGTGTAGAGATTGTAGTAAACACCCTTCTCCTTCATAAGAGAATCATGGTCACCACGCTCTATAATTCTACCATTTTCCAAAACCATAATTGCATTACTATTTCTAACTGTACTTAATCTATGAGCAATAACAAATACAGTTCTATTTTCCATAAGCTTATCCATACCAGACTGAACTAAGCTTTCAGTATGTGTATCGATACTGCTTGTAGCTTCATCCATTATCAAAATAGGGGGATTTGCTATAGCAGCACGAGCGATAGATAATAGCTGTCGCTGTCCCTGCGAGAGGTTCTCGCCATTATTTGTGATAACAGTATCGTAGCCATTCTTCATCATCATGATAAAGTCATGAGCATTAGCAAGTTTAGCGGCCTTTATTACATCTTCATCTGTTGCATCTAAGCGTCCATAACGAATGTTATCCTTGATAGTTCCTGTAAATAGGTTTGTATCTTGCAGTACCATTGCCATAGATCGTCTTAAATCTGCTAAGCGCATATCCATGATGTTCAAATTATCAATTGTAATGGTACCATCCTCAATATTGTAGAATCTGTTAAGAAGATTTGTAATTGTAGTCTTACCAGCTCCTGTTGAACCAACAAATGCAATCTTCTGACCAGGTTTTGCATATAATGATATATCATGAAGAACAGGTTTACCTGGAATGTAAGAGAAGTCTACATCCTTCATAACAACACTACCCTTGAAAGGAACAAGTGTACCATCTTCCTTCTTCCAAGCCCACTTTCCTGTAGATTCCTTAACTTCTTTCATATCACCATCATGAGAGTTAACTCTTACAAGGGTAATTTTACCATTGTCTTCTTCACTCTTTTCATCAAGAAGAGTAAAGACTCTTTCAGCACCTGCTAGAGCAACGAGAACATTGTTAGCTTGCTGTGAAATCTGGCCAATATTGTTAGAGAAGGACTTTGAAAGCTGTAAGAAAGCTGCTAAGGCTCCAATAGTATAGAAGTTAGGCTTATTGATTATTGTTATTGCTCCAATAAGAACTAGAACAACATACTGAAGATGGCCAAGGTTATTGTTAAGTGGTCCCATGGAACTCGCCCAACTATTTGCCTCTGACATAGCATGATTTAAGTTCTCGTTAAGCACAGCAAAATCTTTCTCACTCTTCTCTTCATGTGTAAATACCTTGATTACTCTTTGACCATTAATCATCTCTTCTATATAGCCATTAACATCTCCAAGCGTCTTTTGCTGAGCTGCATAATACTTTCCACTCTTAGATGCAACCTTTTTAGTTGTCCATAGAGTTAGTACTAGAGACAACAAGACTACAATAGTAAGAAGCAAACTATTCGAGAACATCGAAAAAAGCACCATTACTATCGTAATAACAGAAGAAAGGAGAGATACTAAGCCATTTGAAATAAGTTGGTTGATAGTATCTGTATCATTAGAGAAACGGCTCATGATACTTCCTCTAGAGTTTTGGTCAAAATATGAAAGAGGAAGAGACTCGAGCTTATTGAACATATCTACTCTGAGCTTATAGATTGATCTTTGTGAAATTCCAACCATAACCCAAGAGGAAAGAAAAGAAGCCACGATTGATACTACTATGACAATAGCAAACTTCAATAAAGCCTTTAAAGCTGGACTAAAGTCAGGATTTTCTACTCCCTTGAGTGGAATTATTATGTTGTCGATAAACTCGCCAATAAATGAAGCTGAGTATGTAGTTGCTAATGCAGAAAGGACAATACATACAAGAATTAGAACCAAGTATGGTATTCTCCCCTTGAATACAGTCTTCATTAATTTAAGGAAAGCGCCTTTAGGGTTCTTAGCTTTTTCACCAAATTTCATTTTACCCATTATTCTACCCTCCTTGTTTGAGTCTCATATAAATCTTTGTAGGCTGCATTTCTTTCAATTAGTTCAGAGTGTGTGCCTATATCTTCAATCTCACCATTATTCATAATAATTATCTTGTCAGCATCCTCTATAGAAGAAACTCTCTGGCTAATAATTATTCTTGTCATTTCATTAACATTTGTTCTAAGTTGAGTTCTTATCTCTCTATCTGTTGCGGTATCTACAGCAGAAGTAGAGTCATCCATAATCAAAATCTTAGGCTCTTTCAAAAGTGCACGAGCAATACAAAGTCTCTGTCTTTGTCCGCCAGAAAAGTTGGTTCCGCCCTGCTCAACAGAGCAATCTAGGCCGTTTTCCTTTTGCATAACAAAGTCATATGCTGAAGCTATTTTGAGAGCTTTCTCCATATCTTCTTTTGTGGCATTTGGATTACCCCATCTAAGGTTTTCACTTAGAGTTCCAGAGAAGAGAGTGTTCTTCTGAAGAACAACAGATACGCTGTCTCTGAGAGCTTTTAGGTTATACTCTCTAGCATCTCTTCCTCCCACCTTTACAGTGCCAGATGTTGGATCATATAAGCGAGCAATAAGAGAAACAAGCGTTGTCTTTCCACTACCTGTCGTACCGATTATTCCAACCATCTCACCACTCTTAATTTCAAGGTTAATATTCTTTAAGACTGTAGATGTTGGGGTATAGCCAAATGATACATTTTCGAAGTTAACAGAGCCATTATCAACATTCTTTATACCATTTTCGTTATTATCCATTGTTGGAGTGTATGAAAGAACCTCTACTACTCTTTCCATACTCGGTCTACTCATCGTGTACATAACAATCATCATTCCTGTCATCATCAATGAGGAAAGAATCTGTGCAGAATAAGTATAAATACTCATTAAAGCACCGGTATCCATTCGCCCAACGTTTACAAGTTTAGCTCCAAAATATGAGATCGCAATCATACAACCGTAAGAGACAAACATGACAATTGGGTTTATTAAACTCATCATCTTTTCTGCTTTTTCAAAGTTGTATTTTATGTTCTCAGCAGACTCATCAAATTTTTCTTTTTCTCTATTTTCTCTTACAAAGGCTTTAACTGTTCTAATGCCAGAGAGGTTTTCACCTACTACCTGATTAAATCTATCATAGCCCTTAAATGCTGCAGTGAAGTACTTATGTGTAACCTTGGTAAGAAGAATTACACCGAAAGCGATTACAGGAATAATTAGAGCAAAAATTGCAGAAAGAACACCACCTGTTTTGTACGCCATAATAGAAGCAAAGATAAGCATCATAGGGGAACGTACGAACATTCTTATGCACATAGAAAATAGCATCTGAATTCTCTGAACATCTGTTGTTAAACGCGTTATGAGAGAGGATGGAGAGAACTTGTCTATATCTGCAAAAGAGAGCTCTTGTATCTTTCCGTATAGATCATGACGGAGGTTAGTTGAAAACCCGGAAGATGCAACAGAGCCAAAACGAGCACCTAAAATACCAAATAAAAGCGACAAGATAGCCGCTAATATTAATAGACCAGAGAGAAGAAGAATCTTCTCCATATTCATAGTTGCAACTCCATCATCTATTATTCTAGCCATAATGGTAGGGATTAAGACCTCCATTAAAACCTCTAAAATCATAAACAATGGAGTAACTAAAGCCTTAGCCTTATACTCTCTTACTCGAGAGAAGAGTGTTTTAAACAATTCTTGATACCTCTAGTAAATTAAGTCGATTAAATCAAAACTGAAAGAATAAATAAATAAAATAAACTAAAGCGTCAACAGAGAAACTGAATTCTCCACCAATACTTCATTTTTAGCCAATAGAGCTAAAGTGTGATACTGGCAAAGAGAATATTACAGCCTTACCCTTCTGTGATAAAAATGGCAAATTTTCGATTGCAGCGATAATTTTATCAGCCTTATCTTTATTCTCTATAATCAATAAAATCTCTTTATCTGAAGTTATTGGATAGCCAAAGAACTTAATATCATCCTCTTTTGCTGTACCATGGCCCTTAAGGATTGTTCCGCCCTTTGCGCCTTCTTTTCTGGCAGCAGCCATAATATCATCAGCATATCCATTTTCACATATAACCTGTATCATTTTCCATTCGCTCTTTGCCATTTTCTCTCCTCCGTTTTCGCCTAATAGTGAACATACACCTTTCATCTTGAACTTAAGTCTCTTTACGCTCTCAATACAGTCTTCTTCTATCCTTTCATTAAGCATAGACAAAAGCACCTCTTTTCTTGTGTCTCCAAGACCTAGCATTGATAGTATAGATGTCGGAGCTGTACCATGTGCATTGATAATCGTTCCACCAGTAGCACCAGCACTTCTTAAAGCTTCCATAGTCTTTGCACCATCCCCTTTATTTACAATGGCACAAAACATCTTTCCTTTAATCATTCTTAACCTCCCTACTCTTCTGGGCCTTCTTCATACTAAGAGAGAAGAATAAGCCAAGAATCTCAATTGCCAAGATAGGCATCATAGCAATTAAACCAATCATTCCAAATGCCATTGAAGATGGATCAGACGCAAGAACGCTAGCAGCTCCAGAGACAAAAGGAAGTAAAAATGTAGAGGACATAGGTCCGGTTGCAACCCCACCAGAATCAAATCCAATACCTACAAATAGAGTCGGAACAAACGGTAAAAGTATTAATATCAAACCATATCCAGGTAGTAAAAAGTACCATATAGATGTTCCATTTATAATTCTAATCATCGATAGCATTACAGCACAAGCAACACCAATAGCTATAAATGCTAAGAGGACAAATCTCTTAATCTTGCCTTCACTTACATCTTCAACTTGTTCTGTTAATACCCATATAGCTGGTTCTGCAAGAACTACACATGAGCCAAGAATTAAACCAATTGGAATAAGGGCATTTGGAGACGAGAGAGCAATTGCCTGACCGAGAGAACGAGCAACTGACATAAATGAAGATTCAACGGCAAATAAGAAAAGTATTATTCCTACAAACGAATAAAGAATACCCATATACATTCTTGTTGCACGAATGCTTGGTAGTTTCATAAAAAGAATTTGAACTAAGATACATATAACAACAAGAGGCAACATAGATTTTGTTACAGATAATGCCACTTCACCAAAAAGAGCAAGCATAGAGTGAGTTTCACTTTCGCTTACACTAATGGCACTACCACCATTCATAAAAGCACCAAAGACAAGAACTGCGAGAACAGGTCCAACTGATGCTATTCCAGTAAAGCCAAAAGAATCTTCTTCATTGTGTCCATGGCTAGAAGCGACCCCCATTCCTAGTGCCATAATAAAAGGAACAGCCATTGGACCTGTTGTTGCACCACCGGCATCAAAGCCTACAGAAACAAAGAACTCTGGAACAAATGAAGCAACAAAGAACATAAGTGCAACGCCTATGAACATTGTAATTTTAAGTGAAAATCTAGTTAGAGCTCTTACATAGCTGATTGCCATGAAGATTCCAACTCCAAGCGCAATGACAAAGACAAGAAAAGAAGAGCTCACACCACTATTCATTGAAGCAACTTGGTCTGACAATACTTTAACATCTGGCTCTGCAAGTGTGATTAATACACCAAGACCTAAGCCTGATGCTATTAATAGCAAAACACTCCTTTTTTGCGTTATCATAGAGCCAAGATGGTTACCTACTGGCAAAAATCCAACGTTTACACCAAGAAGGAAGAGTGTTAACCCTATTACAACGAGAAAGGCAGAAAAAAGAAATTGCAAGTACAAAGAAGGAGTAAAAACACTAAATATCCAACCAAGAATTGTCGCAATAAGGACAATTGGAAGTACAGACATAGCAACCTCTTTCATTTGCTTAAAAAAATCCATTAATCTCCTCCAAAAAAGTGATTGTAACTACTTAAAATATAAATAAAAAAAGGGTAAATAAGCAACCAACAAAGAGAAGATATTTTGTTGAAGAAGCCATATTAAAAAATGGATAGATAGGCAGCCATAACCTTTTCAACCTCCCGTGAAAGTGCTAGTCTATGCAAAATAATTTAATGGTTTTTATCAAGTTGTAAAGACTCAAAAGTATTTGGAAAAATACTAAAGTCTCTAAGATTAGACATGAAGAGCTAGTGATAGAGTTTGAGAGACGTACAAATTGAAATTTGAGGAGAAACACTTATGAAAGGAGTTATCCTATATCAATCAAAATATGGTGCCACAAAAAAATATGCTAATTATCTCGCAGAAGAAACTGGCTTTAAATGTATAGAAACAAAAAAAGCTGATATTAATGAAATTATTGGATATGACACCATCATTTTAGGTGGAGGACTCTATGCTTCTGGTATTGCGGGATTAACATTTCTAAAAAAGAATATCAATAAACTCAAGGGTAAAAAGATTATCATATTTTGTTGTGGTGCATCTCCATATGAAGAAAATGCATTTGAGCAAATTAGAGAGCATAATTTGAAAGATAACTTATCTGGTATTCCTCTCTTTTATTGCCGTGGTGCGTTTGATATGAACGCAATGTCTTTTAAGGATAGAACATTATGCTCTTTACTTAGAAAGGCAGTTGCAAAAAAAGATCCAGAGAATTACGAAATATGGGAAAAAGCATTAATGGCTGCTGGGAATGACAAATGCGACTGGACCGATAAAAAATACCTTGAACCTATAATTGAATGTATTAAGAAGTAACAACTCTTCCACCTAAAGATTGGAGTTTTTTAGTATAAGTTTTATAACCTACTCCAGTGAATTACTACTCCTTTCGCTTTTTCCTAAAATTGGAGCTTCTTATTTCAACCACTACGTTTGGGCAATCTTTAGTGGTACTACCAAGTCTAACATACCATCCTCAAGCGTTAGATTTGTCTAGGTGTTAACCTACCTCTTTATAATTTGTTGTGCCATAAAAGACAAAAGACAACTCTATAAGGTTCAATTTCTCCTACTATCTAGACGTGGGAAAATTTTGCTTACAATGTGTAAAAAGTCTTTAATGCGAATGGAATAACTTAATATAAAAATCATAAATCACACAAAATTCGGGACTGAGCCGAAA
>DHMZ01000094.1 GCA_002406055.1 Spirochaetales bacterium UBA4629 | reverse complement strand
AGCTAAAAGAAAAGAAGAGAGAGTTTTGTATTTCATATCTACTACTCTCTCTTCCTTTTATTCTTTTATCGCTAATTTTATTCTTTATCTTTTAGCGTGAGCTCTTCACTCTATACTCACTAACGCCAAGAATTGTTTCTCCATCAATTTGGAGAGCTGTTGGGCGATCAAACTTAACGTGTATGTCTTTTCCTTCGTGTAGGGCAACCATCTCTTTATGGTTAACATGCTCACCCTTAAAGATAGAAGGAAAGACCATTAATGTTTTTAACTTTCCTTTTCCATAAAAGAGCATAGATGTAACTGTACCTTCTTTATTCAATCTATCCTGATTTGGTGTTGGCATCATTCCTCCACCATAGAACCTACCATTCATGGTTGGACAGAGCCAAACCTTCTTGTATTCATACGTTTTTCCATCAACAGTAATTGTACAATTGGTTGGGTGATAGAAAAAAAGTAAGCCTTTAATAGCAATAGATGTGTAATTTATATTCTCCTTGCCTTCACTCTTTTCCTTGTCACCAACTTCACAGCAATAGCCATCAATGCCATAGCCAATGCCATTAAGGAAACGATACGTCTTACTGTTTACTTCAACTGTAGGAAGATTTTTGAGATATTTATTTATTAGTAATATCTCCCCTTCTTTTCCCCCTATATCGTGAAAAAAGTCATTACCGGTACCAAATGCATAGTAATAGATTTTATTCTTATAATCTAAACCCTCTGTATCATTAACAAAGCGATTTATTGTTCCATCTCCACCTACTAAGTAAATATCATCAGAGTCGTCGGAATCTGAGAGTATCTCCTTATAGTTTACACCATTAGCTACATCAAAGAATTCTAAGCTCTTTCCACTTAGTTTTTCTGATAAAACATCCTTACCATTAGCCCCATTTTTTCCTGCTTTGGAATTATAAAATACAATACTTTTATTCATTTTATCCCCTTAAATTTTCTTCCATTTTATTTCTAATTTCATCGCTGAGCTCACAGCTGCGAAGTGCAATTACTCTCTCTGTTGGTATTACGTCTACAACCTTTAAATAAACATCTGAAGGCTTTAATCTTTTTATATTACTAAATATCTTCTCAGTTCCTTCTATTGTAAGAACAACAATTGGTTTTTCGGCCATTTGTGCAATCTTAAACATACAATTATGAAAAGGAAGAAGTGTGCACTCCTTGCTCCTTGTGCCTTCTGGATATACTGCAATAGATACTTCATCATTCTTTAAAAGCTCAGATGCTTTTACAATTGTAGGAACTGCATTTCTAATATTCTTTCTATCAATAGACATAAAGCAACATGCACGAATAAAACGGCCAAAGATTGGAATCGAAAAGTTTTCTTTCTTTGAAAGAAATGCTAAATGATATTTTTTAAAGACATACCAAGTTATTATTGGGTCATAATTTGAACGATGATTCTCAACAAATAAAAGCTTTCCTTCTGGTATGCTATCTATTCCTTCTGTATGTACTCTAATACGAAGGAACTTTAATACTCTTTTTGTTGAAGAATCGAGAAGAAATCTGTAAAACTTACTCTCCTTTTCATAGTCTTTATTCTTTACAAAAAGAGAGACAACAAAGAGGAAAACTATATACAGAGAATACAAAGCTAGAAGAAAGAGTAATATGTATAAAATGACCATTAGTTGTTCCTTTGAGAGAGAAGGAAATCATCAATACTACTCTCCAAGTCGCAAGAAAGACTCTTAAGATAATATGAACGATTCCAAAGAGAAGGAAGCTTACTCCTTAATTCTTTAAACTCACTTCTCAGTAAAAAAGAAGAAATTCTTTTAAATTGCTGGACTAAATAATGTGGAGCATTTAAGGCAGATGATGAGACTATCATCTCAACCCTATCCTCTTTAATGCTCAATCTCTCTATATTACTATCAATATTTTTTGCTCTATTATAAATAATTTCCTTCAGTCTTTTTTGAATACATCCGTCCAATACTGGCCGCCTGTACTTCGTGCACCAAAGTATATAATACTTAGCTCTTGCTATTGTTAAGTTTGATTCTCTCCACCTAGCTTGCATAGATGAACATTATATATATGACAGATATCTATTTCAATATAGAGTAACAACTCTCCCGCCTGAAGACGGGGAGTATTTTCGCATAAATGTATAAACTATTTATTTTTAGAGAGCTCTTCGATTGCAAGATGCAAATTGTTATTAACCTTTTGTAAGGTTTCATGTGCTTTCTTTCCATCAATATGATACATAATCATTAGAACAGCAGCAGTAACACTTTTAGAACTATTTAACCACGCATTCTCTATATCGCTATCAGAACAATTAGTAATTTTCTTTATTAGCATTTTTGCTCTATTTTCAAGTTTAATGTTAGTTGGCATCAAGTTAACCATATAATTATCATAAACAAGGCCTAGCTTAATCATAGAAACAGTGGTAAGCATATTTAAAACCATCTTCTCCGCTGTTCCTGATTTTAGTCTTGTACTACCACTAATTATCTCAGGACCAACATCAATAAAGATTGGGTAATCAGAATAATTAAAGCTTAATGCTTCTTTATTACAACAAACTGAAGCTGTCTTACATCCCATTTTTTTTGCATACTTTAGTGCCGCAAGTACATAGTTAGCATTACCAGAGGCAGAAAGACCAACGAGAACATCATTTGAAGAGAGATTGATCCTCTTTAAATCAGCAATACTATCATCGCTATCCTCTGCTCTTTCTATGGGAAGTCGTAGAGCTTTATCACCCCCGGCTATAATACCGATAACCATCTCTGGTGAAACACCAAAAGTTGGAGGGCATTCAGAGGCATCTAAAACACCAAGTCTTCCTGAGGTTCCTGCACCTATATATATAAGTCTTCCATTTCTCTGAAAAGCACTAACTATCTCATCAATTAGTGGATAGATACTATCTATTGCTTTTTCAACAGCATAAGCTACAGTCTTATCTTCATTGTTCATTATAAGACATATTTCTTTTGTTGCTTTTGTATCTATTGCTTTGGAGTTAGAGTTTATTGATTCTGTCTGGAGCATTATATTTCCTTTCTACTTTAATTCTAAGAGTAAATCCTTGTATCCAGCCATGATTTCATCTGGCGTCTTACCTAGTTCCTTCATAACAGCAAGATATAGAATATCTACTAACGCAAATTGACCATAGCGAGAATAAATAGCAGTGAGGCGAATAATCTTAGATTCGGCAAGAGGAATAGAAAGGACATAATCACTTATTGATGAAAGTCTATTCTTTTTTCCTCCTGTAATTGCAACAACAGGGCAATTTTGCCTTTTTGCTTTCTTTACAGGAATGAGAACCTCTTTAGTTAATCCGCTATAACTTATTGCAATAACAAGATCCTTTGATGTACAGAGAGATGAGTTCAATATGGCAAGGTTAGCATCAAAATTGAAGATTGCTCTTTTTCCCAATTTTATCAACTTCTGTGCAAAGTCTTGTGTTGCCAAGCCAGAAGCTCCTATTCCAAATATATAAATATTCTCGCTTTTCGCAATTACCGATGCTACTTCGTTTATTATCTGAGTATTGTTTAATCCAATTACCTCTTTCAAGACTTTATCTATATTATTAACATATTTCTTTTCTATCTGGTAAAGACTTTCTGTTAACTCTACATTATAGTCATGTTTTTCATCATCTTGTGAGCGACTGATACTTTTAGCTACTGCAACTTTAAATTGTGGAAAGGTCATTCCAAACAATAGCTTTGCAAATCTACTAACAGAGGACGAGGAAACAGAGGCCCTTTTTGCAAGTTCATTAATGTTCATGGTAACAACTTCTTCCGGATTAGCAATAATGTAATCTGCAAGAAGCCTATCGTTACCTGTAAGCGTTGAGTATATTTGCTTTATTTTTTCTATCAAAGAGAAATCTCCTTTTTACCGCTAAATTTGAAGAACACAGTAAGAGCTATTATTGTTGTTAATAATAATATAGAAGAAAGAGCACATGCTACTCCCTCGTTTCCTCTTATTACCTCTTGATATATAGCAATAGAGAGTGTTTGTGTTCTTGTTGTATAAAGTAGTACAGTAGAACTTAACTCAGTAATTATACTCATCCAGCTCATAAGAGCACCAGATAGAACACCAGGAATCATAACAGGAAAAGTAACCTTCCAGAAAGCTCGAGACTTATCTGCTCCAAGTGAAGATGCAGCCTCTTCAAGAGCAGGATCTATTTGCCTTAGAATTGCACTGCTACTTCTTATCGTATAAGGCATTCTTCTTATTATGTATGCAACTATCATTATTAAAGCTGTTCCAGTTAAAACTATCGGCTTATGATTAAATCCGAGAATTAAGCTAATACCCATAATTGATCCTGGAATAATATACGGTAATGTTGTAATAGCATCCATAGTCTTTGTAACTTTACTTGGTCTTCGAACTGTAACATAGCTAAAGAGAACACCAATTACAAGAATAAATACCATTGCTAAGATTGAATAGAAGAAGGTGTTAAAAATTGCTCTTCCACATTGAGAGAATGCTTTTATATAACTAGTCAAAGAAAATTCATTGTAATAGACAATTCCATCTGTTTTTTTGAAAGATTGAACTACAACTACAACCAATGGCAGAGAAGCAAGAAGAGCCACTAAATATGTAAATATGTGACATGCAATATTGTAGAACCCCTTCTTTTTTTCGGGTTGAATTGGTCTTAAAGAGCTCATCTCTATTGTTGTTCTAGACGCAAAAAGCTGTTGCAATGCAAAGATTATTACAGAGAAGAATACAACAATAACACTCATTGCTGAGGCAAAAGCATAATCTTGATTCATTTCACCTATAAATGAATTATAGATTAAAACTGGAATAGTTCTGTAGCCTTCACCGATAAGCATTGGTGTACCAAAATCACAGAATATTCGCATAAAAACAAGGAAAGCAGAACTAAGTATTGTCGGAAGAATAAGGGGAAGAATAATTCTTCTCATTTTCCTTATTCCTTTGCATCCCATTCCTTCTGCACATTCAATTAATGAAGAATCCATTTTCTTTAAGGCACCAGAAACAAAGAGGTACATTAGAGGTGTCATCTTCACAACAAAGACTAAAAGAATACCAGAAAAGCCATAGATACCAGGGAAAGAGATTCCTATAGTTTTAAGGAATTTTGTAATTATTCCAGCTCTTCCTAAAAGAATAATCCAAGAATAAGCACCAATAAATGGAGGAGAAAGAATAGATACAATAACAATCATATCTACAATGGCCTTTCCTTTAATGCTAACTGTCTTCATTATATAGGCCATTAATGTTCCGGTAACCATCGTTATTAAAGTCGCAGCCAATGTAACCTTAAAACTGTTTAAGATAGTTACTGTATAATACTCTCTACTGAAAAATTTTTTAAAAGCTGAAAGTGAAAGCTTGCCAGTTTCACTATCAATTACGCTATTAACAAATATTTTTGACACTGGATAGATAAAGAATATTAGAAAAAACAGGACAGAGACAATGGTAACTATACTCCAATAGTCGAAGCGTTTTTTATTATTTTCCATCTTTAACGTCTCCTAAAGAATATCGCTCATCATAGATTTTTCACTTTCACTGTCAAAAACATTCACAAGCCCTTTATCAAATGATAAGAATACAGTTTCTCCATCATTTTTTGGAGCAATTGATGATTTAACGCTGACCTTTACTTTCTTTGTGTTTTCAAGTTCAACAACATAATCATAATTTGTACCGAGGAAGGTTCTCTCAATTATCTTTGCTTTAATGCCAGATTGAGAAAACTCAAATTCATCAGGACGTATGCATAGCTTTGCTTCTTTATTTTTTATTTTTTCACTATCTATGCGTGACAAATTAAATGTATAATCTGTACCATTTATTGCGACATTCTTATCTCCAATGATAGAACAATCTAAGATATTACTCTCTCCAATAAATGTTGCAGCAAACAAGTTTTCTGGGTGACGATAGACATTCCATGGTGTACCAATTTGCATTATTACACCCTTATTCATTATCGCAATTCTATCTGAAACAGCTAATGCCTCACTCTGATCATGAGTGACATATACAGTAGTTATACCTGATTTCTTCTGTATTTCTCTGATTGCGGAACGCATCTCTACTCTAAGCTTTGCATCTAAGTTAGATAATGGTTCATCCATTAAGAGAACATCTGGTCTTATAACGATAGCACGAGCAAGTGCAATACGCTGTTGCTGACCACCACTCATATTTTGTGGCTTACGGTCTCTTAGAGAAGAGATTTGTACCATTTCAAGCATTTCATTTACACGCTCCGTTTTTTCAGGGTCCTTAATTTTTCTCTCTTCTAAGCCAAAAGCTACATTTTGAAAGGTTGTCATATGAGGAAATATTGCATAATTCTGAAATACCATTCCAATGTTTCTTTTATCTTGGGGGACATTATTTATTAACTTATCATTGAAATAGAACTCCCCACCTTCAATTGAGTTAAAACCTGCAATCATCCTCAATAAAGTGGTCTTTCCACAACCAGATGAACCTAAAAGGGTAAAGAACTCTCCCTTCTTTATTTCAAGTGATAAATTGGGAATAATTGTGTTTTCACCATATTTTTTTACAGCATTCTTTATACTAATAGATACACTCATATGACCACCCTTTCTATTTTTATTTTACAATTGTTGTTAGTAAATCTGTGAATCTTGTCTGAACAGATTTTTTAACTTCAGCAGACCATACAGAATCAACTGTAAAGATATTTGCTGTTTTCATGATTTCTTTTGAGGAAGGAAGGTTTACGTCTGTTCTTACAGGACATGCACCTGAACTGTTTTCTGCAAGGAGAGCTTGTCCTTCTTTGCTTGAAAGGAAATCAGCAAAAAGCTTTGCGTTATCAAGATTCTTTGCACCCTTAATTACACAAATACCACTGAGCTTACTTGCAGCACCTTCTTCCATGTAACAAAAATCTACATTAGGTGTATTTGATGCAATTAACTGAAGAGCTGGAGCATCCCAAGCAAGACCTACTGCATACTCGCCAGATACAACGCCTTTGTATGTTGCTGAAGAGCTATTTACTACTCTGCCATCTAACTGTTTTAAAAGAGCTTCAACATAGTCCCAACCCTCTTTTGCTTCAACATCACCATTACCAAAATCAATAAGCATGTTTTCAAGGTGATTATAAGCAGAAGATGATGTACCAGCATCGCCAAATGCAATCTTTCCCTTTAGCGCTGGATCTAAGAGATCTTTGTATCCCTTAATTCCATTAGGAACAAGTTCTGTGTTCCAAACAATTACTGGACAGGTTCCATTGATTGCTGTAAAAACACCACTCTTATTCTTATATTTTTCAGGATATTCACTATCTGTTGAAGCAATATATGTCTCAAATAAATCCTTATCTGTAAGTGCTTGATATTCACCTACCCAAGTAACATCACAAGATGGATTATCTTTTTCAGCCTTAATTCTTGCCATGACTTCACCTGTACTTCCTGTGATAATTTCAACTTTAATTCCGTACTTTTCTTCAAAAGCAGGAACAACAGCGTTAAGATTATCTGAAGATGTAGCTGTAATTAAGACAAGATTCTTACTCTCGTTTTTTTCTGTGCTCTCAGCTGCTCCCTGTGCAAAAACAACAGACATGGAAAGCAGAGCTAACATAATAACCATTAAAGTTTTTTTCATAAAAATCTCCTTTTTTATAAAAACTAATTTAATTTAGGATAGTACACATAAAAAAATTTGCAATATTTTTTTGTAAAACTTTAAAATTTATTTTCAAAACTTCCAAAATATTGTTATGACTTTTTGTGTTTTTAAATGATGATATTGTTTTTTATGCATGAAAAATCCTCCTTCTGAGAGAAAAAGGCTCTAAGAAAAACTTGTATTTAAGTTTAATATTTTCATCTAGAGTAATGACTGGTTTATATAAAAACTTGCCTATTTAGTCAAAAACAAATCTATCTGCTATTCATGCTTTTTAAAACCTTATTCCACTTCCTATGTAGCCTGAATAATATATAGATTTAAAAATAAAGCCATAAGAAGTATGTATACCAGATGTTAAGAATATAGCTCTATCTTTGCCGAAAGCATAACTGATAGATGCTAAACCTCCAGCAGTTAAATCTAAAATAGGAGTTTTTGAAATAGCCCAAAAGAGTCCAAGACCTAAAGAAAGATTAACCTCAAGACCACCTAATGGGCGAACTAAGATTCCTGCACCATTAAAATAATTACAACAGAAGGCTGATAACGTACTTTGATCAACAGTATAACCCACATCTGTTCTTAATAGCGTCGTAAAGTTAACAATGTTTTTTTCTCCAAAAATTAATTGATCTTCTACGTACCCTCCAACCGCTATACCATCTCGCTTTTCTTCTTCAACACCATGAACCCCCATAATCGAAAGGCCAAATGAAAAAGCATTTCTAGGAAAAGCAAAAAGTGAAAAAGTTGGAAATAAAAGAAAGATAGAAATCACAAATGTTTTTTTCATGATGGTAACCCTGTTCGGTTCTAAAAAGAATATGTTTACTTTTATTCCTATTTTACCATAGGAAATTAGAAAGAAATATAATAAAAAAAGGCTCCGAAGAGCGCTTTTTTAAATCATAATATGCATTTTTTCCATTATTCCATCAAGGTTTTTATTTCCTATCTCATTGGCCTTTTTTGTACCACTCTTGATGATATCTCTTACATCACTCTTATGCTCTTCATAGTAATGACGACGCTCTCTGATAGGATCAAGCATAGCATTCATCTTTTCATTTAGAATCTTCTTGCACTGAACACAGCCCATTGATGCAGATGTGCAGTTACATCTAATCTCTTCAACACCCTCTTCATTAAATGCCTTATGATAAGCATATACAGAACAAACATCAGGATTTCCTGGAATTTTTACACTGATACGGTTTGTATCTGTCTTTGCATTTCTAATTTTTGACCAAACTTCATCAGGAGTATCAGAAAGATAGATTGCGTTACCAAGACTCTTGCCCATCTTTGAGTTTCCATCTAAGCCACAAAGACGAGAAACACTACTTAGTTTATATTCTGGCTCTTTAATGGATGTTCCATACATCTCATTAAAACGTCTAACAAGACGACGCGAATATTCAATGTGAGGAATCTGATCCTCTCCAACAGGAACCAAGTCCGCATTGCAGAATGTAATATCTGCAGTTTGGCTGACTGGGTAGCCCAAAAAACCATATGTTAACTTTGAAAAATCATATTCTCTATTTTCACTCTGAAAGCCATAATTACGTGCTTCGCTCTTAATTGTAGGATTAATTAAAAGGTGATTACATGTGGTAATCATAGAATAGAACATAGTTAGAACATGGATAGATGGTACTTGAGATTGCTGAATAAATGTAACCTTTTCAGGGTCCAAACCAACAGATAGGTTATCCATCGTAATTTGATAGATTGAATCATAAATCAATTCAGGCTTTTCAAAATGTGTTGTAAGGGCTTGAACATCGGCTATGAGAATAAATTCCTCATATTCATCCTGAAGTGCTACTCTATTCTTTAAAGAACCACAATAATGGCCTAAATGGAGTCTGCCTGTTGGTCTATCTCCTGTTAGTATTCTCTTTTTTTCCATCTTATTTTCCTTTGCATCCGCTACAATTGCATCCACTTGAATGTGGGTGATCTGTACAATAGTAGCCACTACCTTTATATATTACAGCTCCTGGTTCTGCAATAACCCTCTTAGCTTTAGCCCCGCAAAGAGGACAAACATCATCCTTATCTGCATCCTCAAAGTCCTTCATTGCATCATAAGAGTGACCGCAAGAAGAACATTTATAAGAATAAATTGGCATTATAATAATCCTCCTAGACCTTTCGAAAGAATTTCTTGGGCCTTCTCTTTCATTTCGCCAGAAAGAGGATAGTCATCAATCAAAACAGTACTATCATCTGTTGTAAAAATACCAGCTAGAGCCTTTGTATTTAAGCTTTCACCACTTCGCCTTATGCTTTGTACTAACTGATTACGAAAGAGAGTATTTAGTGCTCTAGCTGTGCCTACGCTTGTTGTATTTATATAGCCAGAAAGTGTCAATACTCCACTTCGATTATTAAAAAGTAGACAAGTTTGCGTTATTTCATCAATAACAGCTTGGGTAATATCAAAGCCTAGATCTATAAGAGTTTGTGGCTCAAAGACATATAAAGAAAAAGCACTCGATGCCATTAGCTCTGCTGTCTCATCATCTATGAGCATTCGTCGCTCTGTATAAGAGCGCTTAAAAAGCTCAGGAAAGCTTCCATCTGTGAAAAGAAGCACTCCGTTTTGTGGTGAGTAGAGACTAATATTGCTATCGCTGTACCACTTTATCTTTTCTTCTTTTTGTTTTTTGAATGAGCTAGAGAGTCCAAGTGCTGTGTTAGTCATAAAAGAAGAAATATTACCCTCTATAGCACCACTAGTAACATAACTCTCATCTTCATCATTTGGAAGAAGAGACAAAGAGACTCTCGTTGCTTTCTTTACAAAAGAATTCTCTTTTATGCTAGTATCAAGAATTTCGTCTAAATCTCCTTCTTTGATCTTCTCAACATCTGTTGTTACAACTATCTCTCCACTCTCTCCAAGTGCTTGATAATAATACTCATCAACAAAAGGAGTCTTATGTACACAAGAAGAGAGCAATATGAGAATTAAAATAAGAAGGAGATAGACTTTTTTCATTTTTAAATCTTTTCAACCTTTACAGAAACACCCTTGTCTGCTATTTCAGCCTTCTTTCCATCATTTTCCTTAATAGCAAACTTAGAAGCCAATGTTTCCTTACTAATGAAATTCTCAAAGCTAGAAGCAGCCTTATTGAATGTATCATCTCCCCAAACTGTAAGAGAAATGTGATCTGCTACATCAAAGCCAAGATCCTTTCTTTCTGTCTGAACAAGTCTAACTAAATCACGTGCAATTCCTTCAAGGAGAAGCTCTTCAGTTACTTCTGTATCGTAACCTACAGTTAAATCTCCTTCGTTTAGAACCTTAACATGCTCTTTTTCGCTTCTCTGGATTACAAGGTCTCTTTCTGTAATCTCAATTTCACCTTCTGAATACTTTAGCTTTAGAGGCTTTCCTTCTAAAATACTCTCGATTTTTTCGCCATCAAGAGCCTGGATAAGGGAAGCAACTTCCTTCATGCTCTTGCCAAGCTTACTTCCAAGAACCTTGAAGTTTGCCTTTGCAGAATAAGAGACAAGATCTGCTTCATTTTCTCTAACAAGAACATCTTTAACGTTAAGTTCTTCTTTGAGGATGTCGACATCTTTGAAGAGGATATCTCTAACACTCTTATTTCTGCTTACAACAATAAACTCTTTTAAAGGCTGTCTAATCTTGAGATTAGAAGATGCTCTGAGAGCTCTTCCCATCTCAACGGCCTTCATTACGAGTCTCATCTCTTCTTCTTTTTCTTTGTCTCTTTCATCCTTGTTATACTCTGGATAATCGCATAGATGTACAGAGAGAGGCATATCTTCTGTTCTGAGGTTCTGATAGATAGTCTCAGTAACAAAAGGAATCATTGGAGCTGATACCTTACAAACTGTTAGAAGAACTCTGTAGAGTGTGTTATAAGCATCTTTCTTATCGCTATCGTTCTCACTGCGCCAGAATCTACGTCTACTTCTTCTAATGTACCAGTTATTAAGATCATCTATGAAAGAAACAACAGCTTCTGTAGCTTCCTGAATCTGATAGTTATCGAAGCCATTTGTTGCCTTTTCAATTAATGCTTCTAGATCACTGATAATCCACTTATCAAGAGGATTTTTAAGATCCTTTGTTGCTGTAGTACTTGGTTCATAGCCATCAATATTTGCATATGTAACAAAGAAAGAGTATGCGTTCCAAAGAGGAATAAGAAGGCTCTTTAAGACATCCTTAACAACATCATCACTATACTTCATATCGTCAGCTTTAACTAAGTTAGAGTTAATTAAAGCAAAACGTAAAGCATCAGCACCATAGCGATCTACAACCTCCATTGGATCGGTGTAATTACGCTTACTCTTACTCATTTTTGAGCCATCTTCAGCAAGTACTATTCCAGATACGATACAGTGCTCAAATGCAGGCTTGCCAAATAAAGCAGCAGCAAGAACTGTTAGAGAATAGAACCAACCACGTGTCTGATCCAAACCTTCATTGATGAAATCTGCAGGGAAGAGCTGATCCCATTTATCCTTATTTTCAAATGGATAGTGCTGCTGAGCATATGGCATAGAACCAGACTCAAACCAGCAGTCGAAGATATCTGGAATACGGCGCATTGTTCCCTTTCCATCTGGGCTTGGCCAAGTAAGATTATCGACAAAATGCTTATGCAAATCTTCGACCTTCTGACCACACTTCTCCTCAAGTTCTTTAACAGAGCCGATTACTTCAATGTAGTTAGAGCCGTCGCACTTCCAAATTGGAATTGGGTTACCCCAGAATCTATTTCGGCTGATAGCCCAGTCTCTTGCACCTTCAAGCCACTTGCCAAATCTACCATACTTAATATGTTCAGGAACCCAAGTAATTTGATCGTTACACTTGAGCATTGTCTCCTTAATCTTCTGAACATTAACAAACCAGCAAGACATTGCTTTATAAATAAGAGGCTTACCTGTTCTATAGCAGAAAGGATATGAGTGGAGATAGTTCTCTCTCTTTACAAGCTTTCCGTTTGCCTTTAGCCATTCGATGATTGACTTGTCTGCATCCTTGACAAAAATGCCCTTCCAAGGTGTAACAGGATCGGTAAACCTACATTCTTCATCTACTGGACAAACAACAGGACACTGAGGAATCTTACTCTTCATTGTCTTGTAGTCGTCCTCACCAAAGCCACTAGCTGTATGAACAATACCACAACCATCTTCAGTTGTAACGTAATCAGCTGTTACAACCTGAAAAGCACCCTTCTCCTTTAATTCGCTAAAGAATGGGAATAGAGGTTCATAGCGCATGCCAACAAGGTCATTACCCTTGACAGTACGGACAATACGACATCCTTTGCCATCTTTGTAATACTTATTTAGTAGATGTTCAGCAAGATAGTAGTGACACTTATCGTCTTCATCTTCAACTTCAACATAATCAATATCTGGACCAACTGCCAGAGCAAGGTTAGATGGAAGGGTCCAAGGTGTTGTTGTCCAAGCAAGGAAGTATGAATTTTCTTCTCCTTCAATTTTGAATCTTACAGTAACAGCCTGATCAACTACATCTCTGTATCCACCAAGAGATACCTCCATATTTGATAGAGGGGACGCAAGAAGAGGTGAATAAGGTAAGACGTTATAACCTTCGTAGATTAATCCCTTTTCATAGAGAGTCTTAAATACCCACCAAACAGATTCCATGTAATTTTTATCCATGGTTCTGTAGCCATTATCAAAATCAACCCATCTTCCTGTACGAGTAATTGCCTTTTTCCATTCAGATGTATAACGAAGAACAATGCTTCTGCATTCTTCGTTAAACTTAGCAACGCCATAGTTAACAATATTGCTATGACCAGATACACCAATTGTTTTCTCCATCTCAGCTTCTACAGGTAAGCCGTGACAGTCCCATCCAAAACGTCTAATAACTCTATGGCCCTTCATTGATTGGTAACGAGGAATAGCATCTTTAATTGTTCCAGGTAAAATATGACCAAAATGAGGTAAGCCTGTTGCGAACGGAGGTCCATCATAGAAAACATATTCATTATCAGCTGGACGATTTTCTACAGATTTTTCATAAATCTTGTTATCAGTCCAAAACTTCAGTACTTTCTCTTCTTCTTTAGGAAAGTCAACTTTATTTGTTACTGGTTTAAACATCTTTGTTTCTCCTAGCGTTACCTTCTATTGTAAGAATTTACCTTATCCTTCTCAAGGGTAATAGATATTAATCTTTAATAGGTTCTTTAATTCTAGATAATCTTCCACCTTCAATAAAAGAGCTTATGAGAACTCTCATAGAGATTGAAGAGCCTGCCTACCAAAAGAATAATGTTAATGATATATTATTTTTATGCTTTATCCTTCTCCAAAAAACTTAATAGAGATTGCGTCGATATTCAGTAAAAACAACTTTAAGCTCTATCTTGTAGGTGGAGCTGTACGTGACTACATATTAAAAAAAGAGAATCATGACTACGACTTAACATCTCCAGCTCTTCCTGAGGAAGTAAAGAGAATGTTTCGTCATACTATCGACACAGGAATAAAGCACGGAACTGTAACTATTTTGTATAAAAACGAAAGCTATGAAGTAACTACATTCCGAACTGAAAGTGATTATTCAGATTCTCGTCATCCTGATAAAGTTGAGTTCATTCGCTCTTTAGATGAAGATTTAAAAAGAAGAGATTTCACCATTAATGCCCTTGCTGTAGATATATCAACTGGTGAAATAATTGATAAAAACTCAGGACTATCCGACTTAGAAAAGAAAACTATAAGGGCAATAGGAGATGCAAAAGAACGCTTTAAAGAAGATGCACTAAGGATGCTCAGAGCCTGCAGATTCTCTTCCAAGCTTGGCTTTACTATCGAAGATAAAACAAAAAAAGCGATTCTTCTTTTGCATGAGAATATAAAGAAGGTGTCTATTGAAAGAGTAAAGGAAGAGTTAGACAAAACTCTTCTCTCTTCCTATCCATCAAAGGGCTTAAGATATGCAGAAGAGACAATGCTTATTAATGAGATTATCCCTTCTCTTACTTTATCAGACTCTATCTATGAAGCCTTAGATACTTCAGAGGAGAAGAAGCTCCCTATTTCTGCTCGTTATGCCCTACTCTTTTCATCTTTAGATAATAACGAAGTAAGGAGAATACTCAAAGTTTTTAAATCTTCAAATAAAGAAACAAAGGAAGTTCTTCTTATTCATTCTTCTCTCTTTTATGACATTACGCCCAACATGTCTGATAAAGAGATTAGACTGTTTATAAAGAAATATGGCCCCGCCTTGCTCTCTCCTATCTTTGAAGCTAATAAGATTCTAAGGAACAACAATAAAGAGCTCTTAAAGGCAGAAAAGAAAATACTAGACGAAGTAAAGAGAAGACCTCCTCTCTTTATCTCAGATTTAGCTATTAACGGTGAAGACCTAGCACCATTTATAAAAAAAGGCCCACTAATGGGCGCTTGCTTAAATTATTTATTAGATTGCGTAATTGAGAAACCAGAGATAAACAACAAAGAAAACCTCTTAGATTTGGCCAAAGAATGGCTTAATCACGAAATTTAATATCGTCAGTATTATTAGGTTCAAGGCCAAGATGGATTAAAGCCTCACGCGCAGCATTTTGCTCTGCGTGCTTTTTGCTCTTTCCCTTTGCCGGGCCATAGATCTTCCCCTCCAAAGAGACTGTAACAGTGAAAACTTGATCATGGTCAGGCCCAATTTGAGAGATAAGATTGTACTGTGGGACCTTTCCTTTTTTCTTTTGATAGTACTCTTGGAGCTTCGTTTTATAGTCCTTATAAGAGACCTTATTCTTAAGTACATTCTCTATCTGCCATGGAATAAAAGAAAGAATGAATTCCCTTGCTTTATTAAGACCACTATCAAGATATATAGCAGCAATAACAGCCTCCATGCTATCTGCTTGAATGGCTTTCTTTGTTCCACCACCTTGGCTTTTCTCTCCCTTTCCAATCAAAAGAAAACGTTCAAATCCCATTCTCGACGCAATTTCACTCAGCGAGTCTTCACTTACAACAATGGCTTTTATCTTTGAGAACTCACCTTCATGGTATTTTCCGTAATAATTTTCAAACAAGTATTCTGCTGTTACTAAATCAAGAACAGCATCGCCTAAAAACTCAAGCCTCTCGTTGTTATCAACACCACCCTTTATTTCATTAGCAAATGATGTGTGGGTGAAAGCCAAATTTAATAGTTCAATATTATGAAAATTTAAACCATGTTCCTTTTGAAAAGAAACAAGCTCCCTTTCTCTTTCACTAGTAAGAGCGGGAGCCTTAGCACTGAAATAAGCCAAATTAATTAAGTTCCTTCATTAGGTACTTTACTGCATCTCCAACTGTTTCAAAGGTGTTAGCTTCATCATCAGAGATTGTAACACCTGTCTCATCCTGAAGGGCATATACTAAGTCGTAAGTATCTAGGCTATCTGCACCTAAATCCTTGCGGAAAGAAGCTTCCATTGTTACCTTGCTTGGATCAACGCGAAGTTTCTCAACAACAAGACTTTTTACCTTATTAAATACTTCAGCCTCTGTCATCTTTTACTCCTCGTCTTTAACTACAACACTCTTACCAGCATAATAGCCACACTTTGGGCAAACGCGGTGAGAAGGAATAAGGTTGCCACATGTCTGGCATTCGACAAGATTAGGAGTCTTAAGTTTCATGTTTGCAGCCTTTCTTGATGCTGCTCTAGACTTTGATGTTTTATACTTAGGAGTTGCCATTTTAAACCTCTCTATTATCCTTTTTGAATATAACGGTTTGTAAGTCTATCAAAAGAAGAGACCCTAGTCAACCAAGAGAAGGGACCAAACCAAGATTGACTATACTTTACTGAGCCTTTTATTTCAAGTAGTCAGACTAGTCTACTTTC
>DHMZ01000062.1 GCA_002406055.1 Spirochaetales bacterium UBA4629 | reverse complement strand
TACTATGAACGTCATAACGCTCTCAAGAATGTTTTGGAAAATAAAGAATATGGAATAAAAGAGGCAATTATACTTACCAATGCCAATATAAAAAGAAAAGAGAGTCTGTTATATCTCCCTATATATATGGTAGCTTTCATAAAAGAAGAAAAACTAGAGCACCTATTATACAAAATAGACCTAACTGACATAGTCTAAGCTTATTATATGGAGAAAATCGCTTGTATTAAGAAAGTATCTTAGTCCATTCACATATATAAGAGACGATAATGAGTTTATTGATCATGCCTGTTTTTAGAAAACTAAATAAATTTCATTATTCATCCGAAAGTTGCCAAAATTATCAATAATAATTACTCCATTTGCGATTGAGGAAAAAATGAAAAAAATCCTTACAATCGCTCTCGTAGCACTCCTTGCAACAGCAAGTGTATTTGCTGATTTTACAGGTAGTGCAACACTTGGTCTTGGATATAATTTTGAGGACAAGTCATATGGTTTTTCAAATGACTCAGAAGTTAAAGTAACTTATGAGTTAACAACAGGTGCTTATCCAACAGAAGAAACACCAGCTCTTGAAGGTAATGTTATTGCAGGAATTAAAGCTTCTTTTGCTCTTTCTATTAAAGATTACAAAACAACAGCTGAAGGCGCTCCAACATGGAATCTTAAGCCAGAAATTTCTGAAGCATATGTTGCAGGAACGGATTGGAAAGTAAGTATCCTTGGTGCTCAGGCAAGCCAGGACTTTGCTTCTTCTACTATTGATAAGTACTCAAAAGATGGAGCATTAAATGCAACTACAGTTGCAGTTGGTGTTGTAGCAGCTCCTGGATTCACGGCTGAATATAAGGGTTGGAAGATGTCAGCAGGATTTGCTAATGGCAAGAAAGACACAACAACTGCTGATGCAGTATATAACTACTACGTAATCAAGAATGGTTCTGTTGAGACCTTTACAAAAACAGAAAAAGAATTTGATAATTGGGCAAAAAGTTTAGCTGACACAGATGTTTACACAGTTGTTGCAAAACAGTTAAAGACAAAGGCTACAGTATCTTCTGAGAACTACCTTGACTATAGTGCAACAGTTGCTACTCCAGATTTCGCATTTGGTGATGTTAAGGTTACTCTTGGTGCAGCCGTTGGTGATGCAACAGCAAAGACAGCTAATCTTGGCTTCTCTGGTAAGGTTGCATATGATACAGACGATATCAAAGCATCTGTATCATCTGACCTTGTTCTTGCTGGTATTGGTGATGAAGTTAAGGCTGATGCAGATGTTGCTCTTAAGGCTTCTTATAAGTCTATCGCTCTTGATGCTTACTATGCTACAAAGGTTGCTACACAGTCTGTTATTACTCCTAACAAGAAAGCAGCTAACAAGACAGTTGAGAACCTTCTCTCTGTTAAGCTCGCAGCTGACCTTAAGGACTTTGGTGCTCCAGTTAGCGTAGCAGTTTATGGAAAGGATTTAATCAATGAAAAGGTTCTTGGTGCTTCTGCAAAGCTCGCTCTTGAGAACTCTTTAAATGCTAGTGCATCATTTGATTATGATTTAACAGCTGAAGATTATGCTATCGCAGGTTCTGTAGGCTATACAGTTGACATCTTTGATCTTGCTGCAGGTGCTACATTCAAGTATACAAAAGCTAGTGATGCTAAGCAGTTATATGCAAATGCTTCTGTTGAAACATCAAAGCTTATCCCTGGTGCAACACTTAAGCTTGCTTATGGCCCAGTTTCTGATGCTGACGGTAATGCTACATCTAACCTTCTCAAGGAAAAGTATGGAAAGGTTGATGCATCTTGCACAATTACTTTCTAATATAGACAAATATCCCCTTGTTTATATGTGCCACGGCTCTTGTCGTGGCATTTTAAACATATGCACAAAATCTAGTAATAGATGACTTTTTAAAATCTTGGAAAAACGGACAGAATAAGCTAAAAAAACATTGGAAAAACGGACAAGAATAGTGAATTCATAATATAAAACAAACAATTAGTACAAACTGCCGATTTATTTTAGTACATAAAGTCGATTTTTTTCAGTACAACCTACCGATTTATTGACTTTCAAAGTTTCACCATAGATAATATTTTTATGAATGAATACCTACCAAGAATATCAGATAGTTTAATAGAAAGGAAACTTCAATCACTTGGTGCTGTCGTTATAGTTGGTCCTAAATGGTGTGGTAAGACAACATCTGCTAAGATTAAAGCAAACAGTGTCTTAAGTCTTTCCTCGACATTAGAAGTAAAAAGAGCAAGAATAATTCTTGAGAACAATCCTTCAAAAATCTTGTCTTCTCCTACTCCATTACTGATAGATGAGTGGCAGACAATACCAGAAATATGGGATGAAGTAAGAACTAAAGTAGATGAAAGAAACGCTGTAGGTCAATTCATACTTACAGGTTCCGCTGTTCCTCCAAATCTTAATTCTCTGACGCTACACTCTGGAACAGGAAGATTTGGATGGATAAAAATGAGACCAATGTCTCTATATGAATCTAAAGACTCTTCAGGAGAGATTAGCCTCCAAGATCTATTTTTAGGAAAAGAACAAATATATGGAGAAAACAACATTGATATTGATAAGCTCTGCTATTTAATATGCAGAGGCGGTTGGCCACATTCTTTATTTGTTGATGAGCAATCTTCTTTAGATATTCCTTTTGACTATATAGAAGGAGTTATATCTTCTGATGTTTCTAGAGTCGATGGAATTAACAGAAAACCAGATAGAGTTAGAAGCCTTTTAAGATCTTATGCAAGAAATCAAGGAACTCAAGCAAACTTAGAAGTTTTGAAAAAAGACATGGAGAACAATGATTCAAAATCATTGGAAGCTGAGACTCTTTCATCATATTTGAATGCATTAAGACAAATATTTGTAATTGAAGATGTTCAAGCTTGGAATCCAAATTTGAGATCAAAGTGTGCTATAAGAACATCTGATACTAGATATTTCATCGATCCTTCTATTGCAAGTGCATCTCTAGGAATTGGGCCAAATGATTTAATTAATGATATTAACACGTTAGGTTTCTTCCTTGAAACGCTTTGTATAAGAGATTTGA
>DHMZ01000029.1 GCA_002406055.1 Spirochaetales bacterium UBA4629 | reverse complement strand
CTTGGTTTAACTGGTGCAGAAATTAGTGTTAATAACTTGCCAATGGGGGCAAGTGTTCCATTTGTTCATTCACATAAAGAAAACGAAGAAGTCTACATTGTTTTTGATGGAAATGGAAAAGCAGTAATTGATGGTGAGACTGTGTTTTTAACAAAGGGTGATTGTTTACGCATCTCTCCAAAAGCTAAGCGTCAATTTTTTGCTCTTGATGATTCTGATTTTTCTTATCTTTGTATTCAAGTAAAGGAGAATTCTCTTAGCGAATATACAGCTACAGATGCAATAATTGAATGAATTTTAACTCTTCTTCGGAAGAGTTTTTTTATCCTAGTGCGACATCAAGAACCATCATAAGAGAGAAGCCAACAGCAAAGAAGATCGTTCCAATATTAGAGTGTTTTCCTTGGCTCATCTCAGGAATTAGCTCTTCTACGACAACGTAAAGCATTGCGCCAGCGGCAAAGCTTAATAGGTATGGAAGAAGAGATGTAATTAAAGATGATGCAAGTAAAGTTATGATTGCACCAATTGGCTCTACTATTCCAGAAAGCACTCCATTAGCAAAAGCTTTTCCTTTGCTTTCTCCTTCAGAGCGTAAAGGTAGTGATATTATTGCTCCTTCTGGAAAGTTTTGTATGGCAATACCTAAAGATAGTGCTAGTGCCCCTGCTGCTGTTATAGTGCTACTTTGTGAAAGGTAAGCAGCATATATAACACCAACAGCCATTCCTTCTGGAATATTATGTAGCGTTACTGCTAAGACCATCATTGTTGTTCGCCCTAGCTTACTTTTAGGCCCTTCTTCTTCATTGCTTTTTGCGTGTAGGTGAGGAATGATATGGTCTAATAGAAGCAAAAAGAGTATTCCAACCCAAAAACCAATAAAAGAAGGAACAAAAGAAAATCTTCCAAGTTTTGAACTTTGCTCTAAAGATGGAATGAGTAGACTCCAAATAGATGCTGCCACCATGACGCCTGCAGCAAAACCAGATAAGGCTCTTTCTACGCCCTCTTTAAGATTATTCTTCAAAAGAAATACCGAAGCAGCACCTAACGATGTGCCTAGGAACGGAATTAGAATGCCATAGAATACTTCCATTTGTTTCTTCTCCTTAAACTAATAATAGCGCTTTTGAATAAGCAAAAGAAAGAATGTGTAATGATTTTTGTACATGTTATACTATCGTCCTATGAAGAAGAATCTTGTTTTATTTATCCATGCTAAAGGTGGCAAAGCTAAAGAAGCCGATTATTATAGAGCTATTTTCCTTCAGTATGAAAGGTAATACTCCATTGGCTGTTGGAGATGAGATAGATAACTTTATTGAAAGTGTTAAAGATCAATACTCAGAGATATTCATCATCGCGATTAGCGTCGGTGCTTATTATGCAATGTCATCTAGGAGTGGGAAATATATTAAGAAGGCTCTTTTTATTTCTCCAATTATAGATTTTGTTTTTCTCATTAATTCGATGATGGAATTCTCTGGAGTTACTGAAGATGAACTGGAGAAAAAGAAAATAATCCCAACAACACTTGGTGAAGATTTATCTTGGGAGTTTCTTTCTTACGTTAAGAATCATCCAATAGAATGGAATGTTCCGACGGAGGTTATATATGGCGAGAAAGATAATTTGATGCCATATAATGTTGTTAATGACTTTTGCTTAAAACATTCATTTCCTTTATTTGTTTTTATAGATTCTGAACATTACATCTACCGTGAAGATGAAATGAAAAAGGTTTACAGAATAGCAAAAGGCTTTTTTTGTTAAAAGACAAAAGAGAGCATAAAGAGTCGGGAAAGAAGATCTCACAACCACTATGATATAGCCATAGAAGCAAAGGAAAGAAAGATGGATTGGATGAAAGCAATAGGTGAGGCAATAGAATATATTGAGGACAATATAACAGATGATATTACACCTTATGATATTGCTTCTCATGTGAATATTTCTCCATTCTACTTTCAAAAGGGATTTAGTTTTCTTTGTGGCTATAGCCTTTCTGAGTATATTCGATTCAGGCGCCTATCTCTTGCCGCACATGATTTAATTGCTAGTGATGAGAGAATTATCGATATAGCTTTAAAATATGGCTATGATTCGCCAGATAGCTTTACTAAAGCATTTACTAGGTTTCATGGTGTTACGCCTCTTTCTGCGCGTAAAAGTTGTGTCTCACTTCGTTCCTTTGCTCCACTAAAAATAAAGATCTCATTAAGTGGAGGATATCTTATGACCTATAAGATTGAGAAAAAAGATTCGTTTAAAGTTATTGGAAAGAAAGGAACTTTTAGTTATGAGAAAGCTAAAGAAGTTATTCCTCTCTTTTGGAAAGAAGTCTTTGAAGATAGTAAGAACACTATTTCTGGACAGTATGGCATTAATATTGACAAAACTATGGGTGGTGAACAATTTGAATACATTATTGCCGACCCATACAGAAATCAAGAACTACAGGATGGCCTAGTTATTGAAACTATACCTAGCTTTGAGTGGGCAGTCTTTCCATGTGTAGGTGCTCTTCCTTATGCGCTACAAGATGTCAATAAAAAGATTTTTTCAGAATGGCTTCCTGCTTTGAAAGATTATGATTTTGCTGCAGGCTATTGTATTGAGTACTACTCAGATCCGAAATCATACAAGAATGGGACAATGGACGAAAACTATTACTCTGAAATTTGGATTCCTGTAAAGAAAAGGTAAAGAGCTATTTAGATTTTGTAAATTAAAATAACAAAATATTTTGTGTCTTTAGCTTTGTAAACTTTAATATTAT
>DHMZ01000001.1 GCA_002406055.1 Spirochaetales bacterium UBA4629 | reverse complement strand
GCATCTTCGGTTTTATATAGATAAATCTCATCTGTCTTTAAGTTTTTAATGATGCATATAGCTCTAATTTTATCTAATCTAAGAAATTCTTTTGGAATAGGCATTATAGGTTTCCTCTCTCATTTTTATATCTTTAAAAAAGTTAAATTTTAATCAAAAGATAGTAAAAATGTTCAAAATAAGTTTCAATTTTTATTTAGGTATACTTTCTTTTTGATTTTAGAACAAGTAAACTCTTATAGTGAGGTTTTTCTATAATGGAACAGCAGATTCAAGATTTAATAAACTCTATCAAGAAAGATGGTATTGATAGCGCAACAAGTGAAGGAAAGAAAATAATTGAAGAAGCTCAGAGCAAAGCTCAAGCAATTATCTCTGATGCTATGAAAGAAAGAGACAAAATGATTGCTGATGCTGAGAAAAAGCTTGAGGTTGAAAAAGAGAGCAGTATTGCTGCTGTAAAGATGGCTTCTCGCGATCTCTGTCTTTCTTTTAAGAGAGATGTAGAAAAGATTTTCCAGTCTATTCTTGATAAGAAAGTCAAGGAAGCTATGGATGCTTCATTATTAAGAGAGGTCTTAGCTACTGTTATTAAGGCTGAATTCTCATCAGATGTTGTTGTAACTCTTCCTCAAGAGAAACAGAATGAAATTACTCAATCTCTTGCGCAGGAACTAAGCAATGAATTAGAGCATGGTGTTTCTTTCGCATTCTCATCTTCTCTTTCTGGTGGTTTTAGAGTTGAAGATAAGGATGGAAAGGCTTATATAGACCTTTCTGATGATGAATGCACTAAGCTTTTATATCCATACATTTCATCTTCTATTAAAGATCTTATTTAAGGAGAAGTGTGGTGGCTGAGTACATCTATTTTGTTGCTTCTCTTCCTTCTTTATATGTTGATCGTGATAGTACGATTACATACAAAGCATTTATGGAAAGTGCAAAAGAGCAACTAAGTAAGACAGACTATTCTCTCTTGTGTAAGGCAACCTTCGATCATGAAAAGGAGAAGGTCCAAAATCATATTATTAAAGATTGGGATAGTTTTAATTACACGCTAAATGAATACTTAACTGAAGAAAGAGCAATTAAACTTGGTTTAAATGATCCAAAATATAAGGCTAAGTGTTCTGCGAATGAAAATGTTAAGAAGATTGCTCATAGAATTGTAAACCTTTCAAATCCACTAGAGGCAGAAAAAGAAATACTTAATGAGTATTTTGCTTTTCTCTTATCTCATCCTGTACAGTCACAGTTTTCATTAGACGCCCTTATTGTTTATGGGCTTCTTTTACAGATTAAAGAGAGAGTAAATGCATTTAGTAAAGAAAAAGGAAAGGCTGAGTTTGATCGTCTTTACAATGATATTAGAAAAGATATTTCTCTAAGGAGTAGCTATGAACTATAAATCTGGCCATGTTGTTGGCGTCAACGGCAACTTGGTTAAAGTCGCTTTTGACGATACTGTCATTAAAAACGAAGTAGGCTTTATTCTTGTTGGTGATGAAAGTTTAAAGGGTGAAGTTATTCGAATTGTTGACGGAGTTGCAGACCTACAGGTATATGAAGATACTACAGGTCTCTCTTGTGGAGATAAGGTTGAATTTACAGGCGAACTTCTCTCTGTTAAATTAGGTCCTGGCCTATTAACTCAGGTTTATGATGGTCTACAAAACCCACTCCCTCTTCTTGCTGAAAAGTGTGGCTTCTTCTTACAGCGTGGTGTTTATCTTGACCCAATCCCAAATAAAGAGTGGGATTTTACTGTTACAAGAAAGGTTGGTGACATTGTCTCTGCAGGCGATAGCTTTGGTACAGTTCAGGAGTTAATGTTTACTCATAAGATTATGGTTCCTTTTACTCTTAATGGAGAGTGGAAAATAACAAGCATTGTGCCATCTGGTAAATATAAGGCTAAAGATACTCTTTGTGTTATTGAGAATAGTAAGGGACAGAAGAAAGAGCTCAGCATGATTATTACTCAGCCAGTTAAGGTTCCTATCAAGGCATACAGCGAAAGAGTAAGACCTGATGAGCCAATGGTCACAAAGATCAGATTGATTGATACATTCCTTCCTGTTGCTAAGGGTGGTACATATTGTATTCCTGGACCATTCGGTGCTGGTAAGACTGTATTGCAGCACTTAACAAGTAAGAACGCTGATGTTGATATCGTAATTATTGCAGCATGTGGAGAAAGAGCGGGAGAAGTTGTTGAAACTCTAAAAGAATTCCCTGAGTTAATCGACCCAAAGACAGGTCGTTCTCTTATGGAAAGAACAATTATCGTATGTAATACATCTTCAATGCCTGTTGCAGCCAGAGAAGCCAGCGTTTATACAGCTGTTACAATGGCTGAATATTATAGAAACATGGGCTTAGATGTTCTTCTTCTTGCAGATAGTACTTCTCGTTGGGCTCAGGCTATGAGAGAGATGAGTGGAAGACTTGAGGAAATTCCTGGAGATGAAGCATTCCCAGCATACTTAGAGAGTAGAATTGCTGAATTCTATGAAAGAGCTGGTAAGGTTAGACTTAAGGATGGTTCATTTGGTTCTGTTACAATTGGTGGAACAGTTAGCCCTGCTGGCGGTAACTTCGAAGAACCTGTTACACAGGCAACTCTTAAGGTTGTTGGTGCTTTCCATGGACTCTCAAGAGAGCGTAGTGATGCTCGTAAGTACCCAGCAATCGATCCATTAGATTCTTGGTCAAAGTACGATGGAATCATCCCAAAGAAGGATGTTCAGTATGCTTATTCCTTCGTTAAGAGGGGTAGTGAAGTTAACCAGATGATGAAGGTTGTTGGTGAAGAAGGAACAACTCTTGATGATTATATCGTTTATCTAAAGGGTGACTTCGTTGATTCTTGTTACTATCAACAGAACTCATTTGATCCAGTTGATGCAACTGTTTCAGTTGAAAGACAAAAGCATGTCTTTGCTCTTCTTCTTGAAATCTTGCGTGCAGACTTCGCTCTCTCTGATAAGAAAGAGGCAAGAAGCTTCTTTAACGCTCTTAGACAGCGCTTCTTGGACTGGAATGGTACAAGTGAGAAAAAAGAAGAATATCAGACAATAGAAAAAGACATTAGGTCTTTCTTCTCAGCTAAGGTGAGGTAAGTGATGCAGAAGGTATATAAGAAAATAGAGTCAATTATCGGTAACGTCATCACAGTCAAAGCCGATGGTGTAAAGAGTGGTGACCTTGCTGAAGTTGTTAGTGAAAGAGGTACTAGCTACGCAAACGTCATTAAGCTTGATGGAGATTTAGTATCACTTCAGGTATTTAGTGGTTCAAGTGGTATTTCAACAGATGATTCTGTAAGATTCTTAGGCGTTCCTATGAGAGTAAGCTTCTCGGAGAACCTACTTGGACGTGTATTTGATGGTGCAGGTAAGCCTCGTGATAACGGACCTGAGCTTGATGATAATATGGTTAAAATTGGTGGACCATCTGTTAACCCTGCTAAGCGTATTATTCCTAGAAATATGATTAGAACAGGTATTCCTATGATTGATGTATTCAATACTCTTGTTGAATCTCAGAAGTTACCTATCTTCTCAATTTCAGGAGAACCATATAACGCATTGCTTGCTCGTATAGCTATGCAGGCAGAAGTTGATATCATCGTTCTTGGTGGAATGGGATTAAAGTATGATGACTATCTATTCTTTAAAGATACACTTGAAAAATCTGGTGCTTTAAGCAGAACAGTTATGTTTATTCATACTGCTTCTGACCCAACAGTTGAATGTACTCTTGTTCCAGATTTATCTCTTGCTGTTGCTGAGCAGTTTGCTCTTCAGGGTAAGAAGGTTCTTGTACTTTTGACAGATATGACTAACTTCGCCGATTCTTTAAAAGAAATGGCAATTACAATGGACCAGGTTCCATCTAACCGTGGTTACCCTGGAGACCTATATTCTCAGCTTGCTTCTAGATACGAAAAGGCTGTTGACTTCGAAGGGGCAGGAAGTGTAACAATTTTAGGTGTTACAACAATGCCTGGTGACGATGTTACTCACCCAATTCCAGATAACACAGGTTATATCACTGAAGGTCAGTATTACCTTAAGGGTGGTAGAATTGAGCCATTTGGATCACTTTCAAGATTAAAGCAAAATGTTAACTCATCAACACGTGATGACCATAGAGCTTTAATGGATGGTATGATTAAGCTTTACTCTTCATATAAAGATTCTCTTGAAAAGAAGAGCATGGGCTTCCAGATGTCAGATTGGGACGAGAAGCTTCTTAAGTATGGTGCTTTATTTGAGGAAAAGCTTATGGATCTTTCTGTAAACATTCCACTCGAAGAGGCTTTAGATACGGGTTGGCAGATTTTAGCTGAGTGTTTCGATAAAGAAGAAACTCTCTTAAAGTCTGATTTAATTGCTAAGTATTGGCCAAAGAAGGACTAAGGAAGAAGAAGCGTGGCTAAGTTAAAACTGACAAAGAATGAGCAAAAGAAACAGAAAGATAGCCTAAAGCAATATTGTCGTTATCTTCCAACTCTTCAGCTAAAAAAGCAGCAGCTCCAAGTTGTCATTAGACAATGCGAAAGAGAAATAGAAGAGGTGAGAGAAGAACAGAATAAGGCTAAGGCTCAAATTGACTCTTGGATTGCAGTTTATGGCGAAAATAGTCAATTTAGTTCTGCTCATTCTATTGGTAATCTTATTTCTATCAAGGAAATAAATATTACTAGAGGCAACGTTGCTGGTGTTAATGTTCCAGTCTTTAATTCATTGGAATTTAATGACATCAGTTACGATTTGAGAAGCTATCCACTTTGGGTAGATAGTGCTCTTTTTGCCCTTAGAGATATTGCCAAGTATGACGCTATTGTGTCTGTCCTTGAGGAAAGAATTAGGGTCTTAGATAAGGAATTGAGAACTACAACTCAGAGAGTTAATCTCTTTGAGAAGGTTAAAATTCCTCAGACTAAGGAGAATATTAGAGTTATTGGCATCTATCTACAGGATCAACAGACTAGTGCTGTTGTAAGAGGTAAGATTGCTAAGAAGAAAATGGTGAGGGTTAGCTAAATGATAGTTGAAATGAAAAAAGTCACCATTCTTTCTGAGCAAAAGAGGAAGAAAGAGGTTATTTCATCCCTTAGAAGATTTGGCCTTGTTCATGTTGAGGATGTTGTGAATAAAACATCTTCCACTCTTTCTTTGGAAAATGCTAATGACACATATAACAAAGTTGCAAGTTTTCTTGATGGGTTTGTCGATAAAAAGAATCCAGTAAAGAGCGTATCTATTGATAAAGAAAAGATAGATGAGGTTTGCTCTTCTATTAACTCTCTTATACAGGAAGAGGCTAAGTTGAATGAAAGAAACAGAAGTCTCAATAGTGAAGTCGATAGAATAAAGCAATTCGGAAACTTTGATCCTAAAGAGATTGAAAAGCTAAATGGTGAGGGCATTAATCTTTCATTCTACTTTGTTGGAAAGAAAGAAAAGTTAGCTCTTAGAGAGAATAAGGACGTAACATTTGTTTCTGTCAAAACAGATTCAACTAACGATTGTGTCTGTCTTATTAACTCTTCTATACCTCAAGGTATTGCAGCGACAGAAATTGTTATGCCAACCACATCATTGCTTTCAATGGAAGACGAGCTATTTATCAACAAGAAGAGAATTGAAGAGATTAATTCAATCTATAAAGAGAGCATTTGTTATTGTGATAGCATAAAATCTCAGATTAAAAAGAATGATGAGGAAATATTCTATCTAAGGGTAACAGATACAGCTAAGGATGTAGATTCAGTTACATATATCTCTGGCTATATCCCAGCTGAAAAGATTGATGAGTTTAAGTCATTTTGTACTTCTAATAAGCTTGGTTATCTCATCGATGATCCAAAAGATGAGGAAAATCCACCAACGCTATTAAAGCACAAAGGCTTTATAAAGTTCGTTCAGCCTCTCTACGATGCATTAGGTCTTGTTCCAGGCTATAGAGAAAAGGATATTTCTGTATACTTTTTAGTTTTCATGTCTCTCTTTACAGCTATGATTTTAGGTGATGCAGGATATGGCTTGATTCTTTTCTTGTGTGGAATATTGCTAAATGTAAAGAGTAAAAAGTGTTCAGATATGAATGCTCTATTATATCTCTTTAGTGGGGCGACAATTGTTTGGGGTGCAATAACTGGAACTTGGTTTGGTTCTGAGTTGATTCTTGAAAAACTTCCATTCTTGAGAATCTTTGTTATTCCAGGATTAACGAACTTCCCAGCATTATTTAATATGGACGCTAACCTAGTACAGAATAATGTTATGACATTCTGTTTCTCTGTTGGAGCAATACATCTTTCTCTTGCTCGTGCAATTTGTATTTTCGACAAGATTAAGAGCAAAGATTTATCACTTCTTGCAGATTTCGGTTGGCTTATGAATACAGTGCTATTGTATCTACTATCGTTGTACCTAGTTGTGCATGCAACAGTTCCACTTGGTACAATTGCACTTGGTGTAGGAATTGGCTTTGTTCTTGTATGTTTATTTGGTTCAGTAGAACCAGATAAGCCATTAGGACAGGGTATAAAGGAGTCTCTTGGTAGCTTCTTTACTAACTTCCTTGATACTATTTCATGTTTCTCCAACGTAATGAGTTACATTCGTCTCTTTGCTGTTGGACTAGCAAGTTTAGCTATTGCTCAATCATTTAATGGCATGGCTGAAGGGCTTATGAGTGGTTTTACTATTCCTTTCGGAATTTTAATTCTACTCTTGGGACATGGAGTAAACCTCATAATGGGATTTTTGTCTGTTGTCGTTCATGGCGTAAGACTTAATATCATGGAATTCTCCGGACAAGTAGGTGTCGAATGGTCTGGATACAAATATGAACCCTTTGCATTAAAGGGAGATAAAGAAAAAGAAGAAACTCAAAGGAGTTAAAGATGGATTACAGTTTCTTAATTTACATTGGTATGGTATGTGCACTCTGCTTTTCTGCAGTAGGCTCTGGTTTCGGTGCTGTTAAGGCTTCTCTCGCATCTGTTGGCGGTTGGAAGAAGTGTTACATCAATGGTAAGCAGGATCCATTTATCATGGTCGGTTTTGCAGGTGCTCCTCTTACACAGACTATTTATGGCTTCCTTCTTTCTAACTTCATTTCAGCAAAGTTAGCAACTCCAACACTTAGCTATGGCATTATGTCACTTTGTATTGGTATCCTTGCAGGTGCTGTTATTGGTATCTCAGCTCTCTTCCAGGGTAAGGTTGCAGCATCAAGTGCTGATGCTTTAGCTGAAACAGGAAAGGGTACAGCTAAGTACTTCATCGTTATTGGTATTATTGAAACAGTAGCTCTCTTCACACTTGTATTCAGCTTACTTATTCTCAATAACTAATAATTTGTTTATATTTCCTAGGCACCTTCGGGTGCCTTTTTCTTTCGCTACGAATTGGAAAAAAAGCGCTATTTTGCTAGACTACAGGAATGCTAAAAGAGAAGATTGTAAACTTAAAAAAATATTACTCTTTAGATCATGAATTATCTAAGTTGAATTTAGATAATCTCAATAATGCAAAGATTAGTAATACATTTATGGTAGATAAGGATCACAGTAAGCTTTTCATAGTAGAAAAGGGAGAAGCTAATTGTGCGACAAGTTGGCGTGATAATGAAAATAATCGTGAGGTTACTGGCGTTATTAACGCAAAAGAAGGTGAGTTCGTACTCTATCTTCCAGGTGAGCCTTATGTTGTGAGGTATAATCCTGGTTCTGTCGTGAAGGAGGCATAGATGTATTCTAAAAAGAGTGCTTTTGTTAGAGGTCTAGAACTAGGAGGAAGTGCTCCAGTTAGAGTTCAAACAATGTATGATGATGTTATTAAGGGAGTTAACCCTGAGGAGATTGTCAAAAAGATAAATCTTCTTACTTCTCAAGGTTGTGATTTAATAAGATTCAGCTATGTAAGCTCTCTTGATAAAGACAATTTTAAATACATAACAGCACATTCTCCAATTCCTGTTGTTGCTGATATTCACTTTGATTATAAAATGGCTCTTGAAGCTTTAGATTGCGGTGCCGATAAAATAAGAATTAATCCAGGTAATATTGGTGAAAAATGGAAGACTAAGCTAGTTGTAGAGAGAGCAAAGGAGAAGAGTGCATGTATTCGTATTGGTCTTAATACAGGCTCTCTTCCGAAGAATACTGGAGAGAAAGACGAAGTAAAGTTGATGGTAGACACTGCTTTAGAGTATATTTCAGATTTCGAAGCATGGGGCTTCAATAATATAGTTGTTTCTCTCAAGAGCAGTGACATAAATAAGACAATGGAGAGTGCTAGACTCTTTTCTTCTTTTTCTGATTATCCATTACATATAGGTGTAACAGAGGCAGGAAACGCAATAACTAGCTCAGTTCGCTCTACTTGGGCCCTTGGAAATCTTCTTAAAGAACATATTGGAGATACAATGAGAGTCTCCATAAACGGAAAATGCGAAGATGAGGTTTTGGCTGCAAATGAAATATTGCGTGCTCTTGGCTTGAAGAAAGGCGGAGTAAGAATAATTGCATGTCCTCGTTGTGGCCGTCATACCTTTGATAGCATAGGATTTTTAGAGAGAGTCCAACCTAGACTTTTATCACTTAAAAAAGATATTTCTGTTGCTGTAATGGGTTGCTCTGTAAATGGGCCAGGAGAAGCTCATAGTGCAACGTATGCAGTAACGGGTAATGGACGAAAGGTCTTCATCTATAAAAATGGAAAGCTATACAAAACTGTAGACAACATAGATGAAGCTGATAATGCGCTTTTCGAGGCAATTGAGAATGACAGATAAGATAATTATAAAGGGAGCAAGGGAGCATAACTTAAAGAATATTGACATAGAAATACCAAAGAACAACTTAGTTGTTATTTCTGGATTGTCTGGATCAGGTAAGAGCTCTCTTGCTTTTGATACAATCTTTGCAGAAGGACAACGCAGATATATGGAGTCATTATCTTCATATGCTCGCATGTTCCTTGGACGACTTGAAAAACCAGATGTTGATAGTATCGAAGGCCTTAGTCCAGCTATAGCAATAGAACAAAAATCTACTAATCGTAACCCTCGTTCAACTGTTGGTACTGTTACTGAGATTTATGACTACTACAGACTTCTTTGGGCAAGACTGGGCGAAGTATATTGTCCTAAGTGTGGAAGAAGAATAACAGAGGTAAGCGTCGACCAGATTATTGATTTTATCTTCTCTCATCCTGAAGATGGTAAGCTTATTATTCTTTCTCCTATTGCTAGGGGAAAGAAAGGTGAATTTAAAGCAACACTAGAGAATGCAAAAAAGACAGGCTATTCCAAGGTTGAGATTGATGGCACACTCTATAGCTTAGAAGATAATTTGCCATCTTTAGAGAAGAATATTAAACACAACATCTCAATTGTAGTTGATAGAGTTAAAAACAATAAAAACGCTCGAACTCGTATAAGCGAAGCTGTCGAAAAAGCAGCAGAGATGAGTGGTGGGTTAATTGAAGTAAATTATATAGATGAGAAAGTAAGAGAGCTTTACAACGAAAAGAACAGCTGTCCTGACTGTGGTATTGCAATTGGAAAGATTGAGCCAAGGCTATTCTCTTTTAACTCTCCACTTGGTGCATGTCCTGAATGTAATGGACTTGGATATAAAGAGGAATTTGATCCAGATAAAATTATTCCAGATAAGACTCTTTCATACTCCGAAGGGGGCATTGCAACACATAGCCCTACAGCAAAGACATATCGTAGTGCTCTTGAAGCTTTATATACGCATTACGGCTTTACTCTAGATACTCCATTGTGTGACTTGCCAGATTGGTTTATGGATATTGTCCTCTATGGTGGAGGAGATACTATTAGCTATAGTTATACTTCCAGCAATGGAACACGATACCATCAAAACAAAGCTTATGAAGGAATTATACCTGAGCTAACTAGACGAAAGAAAATGACAGATAGCATGAATATGGTTACCTTTTATGAGAACTATATGAGTGAGATAACCTGTTCATCTTGCCATGGAAATAGACTAAAAAAAGAAGCTCTTTCTGTTAAAATTGCAGGCTTAAATATTATCGATGCGACAAAGATGAGCGTTAAAGAGTCTCTTTTTTTCTTCAATAATTTAAAGCTAACAGATACTCAAAAGGAAATTTCGTCTCAGATTTTAAAAGAGATAGTCTCTCGACTTGTCTTCTTAAATGATGTTGGGCTAGGGTATCTTACTCTATTTAGAGGTGCACAAACTTTAAGTGGAGGTGAGGCTCAAAGAATTAGACTTGCAACGCAAATTGGCTCGGCACTCTCTGGTGTTTTATATGTTCTAGATGAACCATCAATTGGTCTGCACCAAAGAGATAACCAAAGGTTAATTGATACGCTAAAGAAACTAAAGAGCTTGGGCAATACAGTTCTTGTTGTCGAGCATGATGAAGATACAATAAGAGAAGCTGACTATGTTGTCGATATGGGACCTGGAGCCGGCGTAAATGGTGGCTATGTTATTGCTCAAGGAAGACCAGAAGATATAGAAAAGAATCCTTCTTCTATTACTGGTCAATTCTTATCTGGCAAAGAAACAATAGCTGTTCCTTATCCGAGAAGAAAAGGAAATGGCAAATCTATATTCATTAAGGGGTGCAAGAAGAATAACTTAAAGAATATTGATGTTGAAATTCCACTTGGCAAGTTTGTCTGTATTACTGGTGTCTCAGGCTCTGGTAAATCAACATTTCTTAATGAAATCTTTGTTCCAGCGGTCAAGAGATATCTAACAAAGAAGAAAGAGAAATTTGATGGCTACAAGTCAATTGCCGGTTTAGAAAATATCGATAAGCTTGTTGCAATTGACCAAACTCCAATTGGAAGAACTCCACGCTCTAATCCAGCAACATATATTGATCTCTTTACGCCTATTAGAGAGCTCTATGCAACACTTCCAGAGAGTAAAGCACGTGGATATACAGCTGGACGTTTCTCATTTAATGTCCCAGGTGGAAGATGTGAAAACTGCTCAGGAGATGGAACAATAAAGATAGAAATGCACTTTCTTTCAGATGTCTATGTTAAGTGTGATGTTTGCGATGGCAAAAGATATAACAAGGAGACACTTAGCGTAACTTATAAAGGTAAGACTATTAGCGACGTACTCGATATGACAGTAAGCGAGGCTTACGAATTCTTTATCCATCATCCGAAAATAAAGAGAAAATTGCAGACGCTAATGGATGTAGGACTTGACTATGTTACTCTTGGTCAAAGTGCTTTAACTCTAAGTGGAGGAGAGGCGCAAAGAGTAAAGCTAGCTTTAGAGCTATCGAAAGTCCAAACTGGTAAGACATTATACATATTAGATGAACCAACAACAGGCTTGCATTTCTTTGATGTAAAGAAACTTTTAGAGGTCTTAAATAGACTTGTAGACGAAGGAAATACAGTTGTTGTTATTGAACATAATTTAGATGTTATTAAGGTTGCTGACCATATAATAGATCTAGGTCCTGAAGGTGGAGATGGAGGTGGAAAGATAGTTAAAGTAGGAACACCTGAAGAAGTTAGTCTTTCACCAGAGAGTTTTACAGGTTATTATCTTAAGAAGTATTTGAAAAAATAGTGAAAAAAAGGTTATTTGTTCTATTAAATCTATTTCTATTTCTTATTTTTTCGCTCTCTGCGCTGAGCTTAGAGACAATTTATTATGCTTCCTCTCCTTCATTAAAAAAGATGGCAGAGGCAAGGGGGCTAGATTCTTCCCTTACCGATGATGAGATAAGAAGTGAGCTCTATTCTTTTTATGGCTACGAGAGTGTCGACATTACTCCTGAAGCAACCGAAGAAGAAACAGGTGAAGATGAAAACAAGAGTTACACACTCTCTATTAGATCTGCCGAGAATGTTAAAAGCACAGGAGATGTTCTAACTCTTAGTGGTAATGTTGTCATAGATTTTATCTATAACAATGAAGCAAAAAAGACCCTCTCTTCTTCAACAATAATTGTTGATAGCTCAACGAAAAAGCTAGTTGCACTAGGAAATGCAAAGTATAGCGATGAGAATACCGACGCAGGAATAAAGGAAATTAATGCCGATATTCTTACTGTCATGTGGGCAGATAAAGATATATACATAACAAATGGAACAACAATAACAGAGAGAGAAAACAGCGAAAAAAAGAAAGTTAACTTCTATACATCTGGCAATAAGCTATCTTATTTGAATGAAGGTGCGATTATATTTGATGATGGTTACATTACATCAAATCCAAAGACTGCTTACTCATCAATTTCCGCTAAAAGCATCTTAATTTTGCCTGGTCAAGATATGTTCCTTTCTGGCTCAACATTTAATATAGGGCGAGTTCCGATTATCTATCTTCCATTCTTTTTCTTTCCTGGATCAAAGATTTTAGGTAATCCATCTTTTGGTTTTTCTTCAACAAAAGGTGCTTTTTTAAATACAACGTTTGAACTTTTAGGTGAATACCCTAAGCTATCAAATACAGATGAAGATTCTTCATTTTCAAGTCTATTAAAGAGTCCAAGTAAAGATAATAATCTTGTCTTAAATGGCTATTACTATTCTAATGAAGATAGCTCTGATACTAATAATAGCTTTGCTTCTCGAACAAAGAGCTATCTAGCGCTAATAGTAGATAGCTACAAGGGAGGAAACTCAACGGCGCTTCCTCTTGGAGGAGTACACGTTGGCTTAGACGGAGAGATTAATCTCTTCGATAAACTTAAAATAGTCATTTTTACAGGTCTTGCATCTCCAAAAGAAAAGAATGGTCTATTAAGGTACTATGGTAAAAACAGCTTAAGTTTTTCAGGCTATGGCTTATCACTATCTTTAACTTTCCCATATTATTCAGACAGAACAGTTTTAAATGATTATGGCAATAGACTCACTGGTTTCTCCTACGGTCCACTCCTTGGAGGAAAGTCTACTTTTCCAAATGATTATAGTCAGAGCATTTCCTCTTTTAATAGAAACTTGAATCTATCTTTTAATCTTCCTTCTCTCATTATTATTCCTTTTGTTTCTTCGTTTAGCATAAAAAAGCTATCAATTGAAAGCTCATACAGTATTTCGTCAGATAATAAAACAACACTAGATTCTTATTCTCTTCCAATCTTTTCTCTTTCTTTAAATGGAACGCTTTTGTCTCTTGAATCTAAAGAAAAAGAAAGAAAAGAGGAAAAGGAAGAAGCTACTGTAAGCGAAGAAGAAAAGAAAGAAATAACAAAAGAAGAAAAAGCGCTTCTTCTTTCGCTTTATAGTGAAAGTAGCAAAAAAAGAAGTTCAAGTAGTAGCTCGAATAAATCTAAGCTTAATCTTACATACTCTTTAACTGAAGATTTTTCTAATAAAGTAAACTATAAAAATAAAGAGAAAAATCAGGGAAGAGTGATGTCTTCAACATATGTTAAAGTTGGCTTAAATGGAAACATTGGCTCTCTAATTAGCATCTCTAATACTTTCTCTTCGTCTCTTAACTACACTAAGGATTCCACATTTTTAGATGATAAGTGGAATAAGACAATTAAGAGCAATCCAGTTAATACCTTTAAAGCCTCAATTGATTATTTAGGTTTAACTTATAATCTTTCCTTTAAGCCTTTTGACTACAAAGAGGAAGAGGGTAATAATAAAGAAAAGGAAGTTGTCCTTTCAAAATTTGATTTCTCTAAAGAATATATAAAAACACATAACATAAGTATTTCGAAATCTATCGATAGCATTATTGGTACATTCAGTGGCTCAATTAGCTATAATCTTCCTCCACTAGACGGAAGCTTAACGCCAACAATTAAGTGGAGCAAAGACAGCTTCTCTTCTTCTTTGTCTTGGCTTTTTAAAGAGGAGAATGGAGAATTTAAAAAGGATTTATTGAAGCTCACTCTTCAGTATTCTTCTACATACTTTATTCTATCGAATACGAATAGCTATCAGACAAATAAAATAAGTGAAGAGGGCTACCTTTTGCCACTTTCTTCAGCTTTAGTTTTAAGAGCTCAAACAAAAGATAAGAAGTACTACATAGAAGAAAGTGTAGCAGTAGATGGTTCTGTTCCAGGCTTTTTGAAGAGTTCAACTACAACTCTAGGATTATCTGATATATCATTTTCATATAAAATGAGTAAGAATAATGAAAATGTCTTCAAAACAGATTCATTTTCTCTTAAGTCGAATATAAATAGTCTCTCTTATTCATTATGGAAAAATAGATTATATTTTTCATTTTCACTCGACTCAACTATATATATAGATGCCCTAAACAAAGCTAAGTCATACTTTACTATGAAGCCATCTGTTATATTCTCAATAGCTGAATTTATCGATGTTAAGTTCTCATTTACAACTCAAAACAATAAGCTTGGCTCATACTTTGATAAAGACAAGTTCTCATTTGGCTTAATGTGTGAAGATTTATTAAGAAGTATAGACTTCTTTGGAAATGGAAGAAGCAACACATTCTTCATTCTGCAATCTTCATCAATTGAAGTTACTCATTATATGGAAGACTGGAATTTAAATTTTAAGTATTACACATCATTTAATAGACATACCGATGGCAACAAGACAACTTATTCACTAATGCCAGCTTTTTCGATATATCTATCATGGAATACAATGCCTGATTTGAAAGTAGAAGAAAATTGGGTTATGGAATCTAATAATAGTGTTAATACTTGGAAAAGGAAGTAGAAGAAATGGCTCAAACATATGTATTTTCTGATGGAATGGCTGAATTAATTCTTGGCCCTAATGATAGAAATCTAAGCTATCTTGAGCTTATTCTTGGTTCTGATATTTCTCTTAAAGGCAACACAATTACTCTTTGGCGTAATAATGCAATCTTTATTCCATTGATGGAAAAGCTTGAAAATGTTGGAAAAGAGAGAGGCGTACTTGGCGAAGGCGAAATATATATGGAAGCTCAAAGTATTGAGCAAGTTGATTTAGAAACAAAAGAAGAGAAAAAAGAAGAAAAAAAGGAAGTTATTAATGTTTTGGGTAAGAGCGTTTGGCCTAAAACAAAGACCCAGAGAGAGTTTATCTCTGCGCTCTTTTCGTCAACGCTTGTCTTTGCTTCAGGTCCTGCTGGAAGTGGAAAGACATTTCTCTCAATTGCCTATGCATTAGAAGAGGTCTTTTCTGGACGAAAGAATAAGATTGTTTTAACTCGCCCTGTTGTAGAAGCTGGCGAATCTCTTGGCTTTCTTCCTGGAGATTTAACGCAAAAGCTAAATCCATATCTAAGGCCGTTATATGATGCAATGGATCTTCTTCTTAATCCACAACAGATAAAAAGACTTGAAGATAATGGAACAATTGAGATAGCTCCTCTTGCATATATGAGAGGTAGAAGCCTAAACAATAGTGTCGTAATATTAGATGAAGCTCAAAATACTACTTCTGGACAGATGAAGATGTTCTTAACAAGATTGGGCGAATCAAGCGTGGCGATTGTCAATGGCGACCCAACTCAGATAGACTTACCACGTAAGAGTGAAAGTGGCTTTGTTGAAGCTATAAAGATTCTAGATGGAATAGAGGGCCTCAGTGTGGTAAGATTTACCCATCGCGACACAGTTAGGTCGAGAATTGTAAGGGAGATAGTTAAAGCTTATTCCTTGGAGGAGAAGAATGAATAAGGGTAAAAGTAAGAGAATTGATTTCAAAGTTTTTTCTCGCGGACAGCTTACTGCTTTTATTTCGTTGATGGTAATATGTCTTGTTTTAGCTTCTGCTATTCCTATTCTTCTTTCTTCAAATATGCTTTTTTCCTTAAAGACAAGTAAGGACTATAAAGCAAATGAATTAAGTGATGAAGACTTAATTAGCCCAATTTCTTTTTCGTATATAGATGAAGAGGCAACAGAGAAGAAGAGAGAAGAGGAGGCTAATAAGATTAATCCTTATTTTACCTACTCATATGCTTCTACTCTAACAATGAGTACTAAAGCAGATATTATATATAATTATCTTGTTAATGGAAAAGAAATTACAGATGATTCACTATTGTCTATCTATGATGTTTTATCTGAAATTTCAAGTGATAAAGACAAATGCGTAAAAGAAGCTGCAATTATCAGAGAGACTATTGATTATTTCATCTCTGAAGGTATCTTTTCTATTAACGATATTACCTACCTTTTACAGGAAGGTAAGAATGAAATATATGTCAATCAATCTAAGGAATTTCCATATACGCTAAGTGGTAAAACACTTAGTCTTAATGACTTAATTGTTGATAATTCCCTTAGCTCATATATTAATCAATTCTTAGTTCAAAACTATCCTAATTATGACTTTTTAGATTTGAAGATCATTACTGATATTGTAGAGAATGTTTTAGAGGCAAATATTTTTTATGATGAAGTCTTCACTTCAAATATGGTAACAAATGCAAGACTAAGTGTTGAGCCTGTTGTATGTACAGTAGAGAAGGGCGATTACATTTTAAAAATCGATACACTTGTTACACCTGAACAGATTCATACTTTAGAAGTACTAAACTCTAAGAGAGTAACAGGAATGTCTTTCTTCTCTGCACTTCCTCGTTTCTTGCTTATTTTGTTTGTCTTAGCAATATGGTTCTATTTTTCTGTTGGTCTAATTCCATATGACTACAGAAAAGCTCAATACTCAATCATATCGTTAGCAATTTTTGCTGTATCACTACTAGTTGGTTTTGTCTGTGCTTGGCGAATAATTTCTTATGGTTTTTATAACTTCGATAGCATAATGCCATTCTTACTTGTTGGCATGATTGGCGTTTCTATTACGAACAATTTTTCCTATGGACTAGCAAACATAATAGCGCTAGCTAGTATGTATACGCTTTGGCCAAATAGTACATTTGCCTCTCTGTTTTACTATGTATTATGTGGTTTTATCGTAAACTATTATATAATGAGGAATAATGGAAGATTCCAAACAATTGCTACTTGCTTTAAGTGCATATTGTTTACAGTTTTAATTACATTGTTCTTCTCATTCTTAAACAATCTTTCTTTAACAGAGAATATTTTCTCTTGTTTGGCAATGGCTGTTAATGTTGTACTTGCTTTCATTCAATACGCTGTCCTGCTTCCTATTTTAGAGCATATTTTTAACATTCCAACAAAGCAGCGTCTTAATGAGCTAGCATATACTGATAACGCAATTCTTAATCAGTTAAGCCAAGTTGCCCAGGGAACATATAACCACGTAAAGAATGTTTCCGATTTAGCATATGCCGGAGCAAAGGCTATCGGCGCTAATGCCGAATTAGCTTTAGTTGGCGCAAGATACCATGATATTGGAAAGATGGTACACCCTGAATATTTTGTTGAAAATCAGAGCGATAAGAATGCACATGATAGCATCTCTACTCAACTCTCTCGTTCAATTATTAAAAGCCACGTTAGACTTGGTACTGAAAAGGGTAAGGAGATTGGTCTTCCTCAAGAAGTATTGGATATTATTGGTGAACATCATGGTAATGATATTATCCGCTTCTTCTATAATGAAGCTGTAAAGAATGCAGGAGAGAAGGATGTTGTTGTAAAAGAAGACTTTATGTATGACGGCAATATTCCATCTACTAAAGAAAGTGCTATTGTCATGCTATCCGATTGCGTAGAAGCTGCAACTAGAACAATCAAGAGACCTAACCACCAGAAATATGAAAAGTTTATTACCTCAATCTTTTCTGACAAGATTGCCCATGGTCAACTTGATAACTCTGGCTTAACGCTTACAGATTTGAAGATTCTTAAGCAAGCTTTCATTCCACCTCTACTAGGTAGAGACCACCATAGAATTAGCTATGATAACGATAAGGAGTAGTGTATGTACTACATTGAACCAGAAGATTTTCCTCTTCTTGATGAAGTAAAAGAAGCTTTGGATAAATTCTTGAAATATCTGCATGAAGAAAGAGATTTCTCTGTCTCTTTTGTTAGTGATGAAGAGATTAAAGAATTGAATAAAGAATATAGAGATATCGACGCTCCAACAGATATCTTGACTTTTAGGCTTGCAGACTCTGATGTTGATTTTCCACTAGGAGACGAAGAGGACAGTGAGATGGGCGATATTTTCATATCTATGGAGAGTATGAGACGAAACTCCAAAGAGTTTGGAGTTAGTGAAAATGAGGAACTCAGAAGGCTTTTACTCCATGGATTGTTGCATTTAAGAGGGCTAGATCATAAGAGTAATGATTTCTCAACTGAGCCCATGCTAGTTGAACAAGAAAAAATCCTTAAAGAGATTTTTTGATAATAATATATCAATAAGAATTATACAAAAATTAAAAATGTGTAAGAGAAGTCAGAAATATGGAGCAATCTTGCACATTTTTTATTGATAATTCTTTTGCTTTATTGCAATTTTAGAACAAATGTGTTAAAGCATACTTGCTTGTTTACGATAGTAATTTATCGAATAATCTTTGTTCTATTTAAGGAGAAATAAAAGATGAAAGTTGGTATTAACGGTTTTGGAAGAATCGGTCGTTTTGTTTTCCGTGCTGCAATGAGCCGCAAGGATGTTGAGATTGTTGGAATTAACGATCTTTGCCCAGTTGACTATCTTGCTTATATGCTTAAGTACGATACAATGCATGGTCATTTTGATGGAACAATCGATTGTGATATCGAGAAGTCTCTTTTAATTGTCAATGGAAAGAAGATCAGAGTTACAGCTGTTAAGGATCCTAAAGAATTAGCTTGGGATGCTGTTGGTGCTGAGTACGTTGTTGAATCAACAGGTCTTTTCCTCACAAAAGAAAAGGCTCAGGGTCATATTGATGCTGGTGCTAAGTATGTTGTTATGTCAGCTCCTTCTAAGGATGACACACCAATGTTTGTTTGTGGTGTTAATGAAAACACATATGTAAAGGGAACACAGTTTGTTTCTAACGCTTCTTGTACAACTAACTGTCTTGCTCCTATCGCTAAGGTTCTTAATGATAATTTTGGAATCGTTGATGGTCTTATGACAACTGTTCACTCAACAACAGCTACACAGAAGACAGTTGATGGTCCAAGCATGAAGGATTGGAGAGGTGGTAGAGCTGCTAGTGGTAACATTATCCCATCTTCAACAGGTGCTGCTAAGGCTGTTGGTAAGGTTATTCCTTCTCTCAATGGAAAGCTCACAGGTATGTCAATGAGAGTTCCTACTCTTGATGTTTCTGTTGTTGACCTTACAGTAAACCTTGCAAAGCCAGCTACATATGCTGAAATTTGTGAAGCTATGAAGAAGGCTAGTGAAGGCGAGCTCAAGGGTATTCTTGGCTACACAGAAGATGCAGTTGTTTCTTCAGACTTCCTCGGTGATACAAGAACAAGTATCTTCGATGCAAAGGCTGGTATTGCTTTAACAGATACATTTGTTAAGGTTGTTTCTTGGTATGATAACGAAATTGGTTATTCTAACAAGGTTCTTGACTTAATTGCACATATGAAGAAGGTTAACGGCTAATAATGAGTCGTTAGACTAATTATGAGGCCTGTCTCCCAGAAGAGCAGGCCTTTTTATCCTTAAAGGAGAATAAAATGGTACTTAATACAGTTAAAGATGCATGTTTAAAGGGAAAAAGAGTCTTAATCAGAGTTGATTTCAACGTACCTGTAAAAAATGGTGTTGTTACAGATAATACAAGAATTAAAGCTGCACTTCCTACAATTAATTACATTCTTAATGAAGGTGCTAGCTTAGTTGTTATGAGCCACTATGGCAGACCAAAAGGACAGAAGAATCCAGATTTCTCAATGGCTCCAATCAAAGATGAATTTGAGAAGCTTTTAGGAAGAAAGGTTACTCTTGCTCCAGATGTAATTGGACCAGAAGTAGAGAAGGAAGTTGCTGCTCTTAAGCCAGGTGATGTTCTTCTTCTGGAAAACGTAAGATTCTACAAGGAAGAAGAAGCAAACGATCCTGCATTTGCTAAAGAATTAGCAAAGTATGGTGATATTTATGTTAACGATGCATTTGGAACAGCTCATAGAGCTCATGCTTCAACAGAAGGTGTTTCACATTATCTTCCATCCTATGCTGGCTTCCTTATTGAAAAAGAAGTTAAGTTCATGGCTCCACTTTTGGAGAATCCGGAGCATCCATTTGTTGCAATTATTGGTGGTAGTAAAGTATCTAGCAAGATTAGTGTTCTCAAGAGCCTTGTTAAGACATGTGATACTATCGTAATTGGTGGTGGCATGGCATACACATTCCTTAAGGTCTTAGGACATAAGGTTGGTAAGAGCTTAGTTGAAGACGATTACCTCTCAACAGCTAGTGATTTCCTCGCTGCTGCAAAGGAGAAGGGCGTTAAGGTAATTCTTCCTGTTGACCATCTCTGTGCTGAAGCTTTCGACGAGAATGCTAAGAGCGTTTATGTTGATGGTGTTGATATTCCAGATAACCTCATGGGACTAGATATTGGCGATAAGACAGTTGCTTTAATTGTTGATGCTTTGAAGGATGCAAAGAGTGTTGTATGGAATGGTCCAATGGGCGTATTCGAGTTTGCTCAGTTTGCTCAGGGAACAGAGAAGGTTGCTAAGGCTCTAAGTGAATCAAAGGCTATTACAGTTGTTGGTGGTGGTGACTCTGTTGCTGCAATCAATAAGTTTGGTCTTGCATCAAAGATTAGCCACGTTTCAACAGGTGGTGGTGCTTCTCTCGAATTCTTAGAGGGCAAGGAACTTCCTGGTATCAAAGCATTGGAAAAAAAAACTGAAAGAAGAACATATATAGCTGGAAACTGGAAGATGAATATTCTTCCATCAGAGGCAAAAGTATATGCAAAGAAACTCAGTGAAGCATATAAAGAGAAGGGTTGTGATTGCCGTTTCATGATTGCTTGTCCATTTGTTGATCTTCCATATGTTGTTGAAGCTGTTAAGGGTAGTGATGTAATTGTTGCTGCAGAGAACATGGCTGATCATACTGAAGGTGCTTACACAGGTGAAGTATCTCCATTAATGCTTAAGGATATTGGGGTAAATACTGTTATTCTTGGACATAGTGAAAGAAGACAGTACTATGGCGAAACAAACGAGGTAGTTAACAGAAAGGTTCTTCTCGCACTTAAGGAGAACATGGAAGTTGTACTCTGTGTTGGCGAAACATTAGAAGAAAGAGAGAGTGGAAGACTTGAAAAGGTACTTTCTGAACAGCTTTCTGTTGGTCTTAAAGATGTTAAGAATGAAGAAATGTCTAAGATTACCATTGCTTATGAACCAGTATGGGCAATAGGAACAGGAAAGACAGCAACACCTGAAGATGCAGATAATGCACATGCATTTATACGTTCTACAGTTGCTTCTTTGTTTACAAAAGATATTGCAGAAAAGCTAATAATACAGTATGGTGGTTCTGTTAAGGCTGAAAATGTGAAGGCGTTGATGGCCAAGGAAAATATCGATGGAGCACTCGTTGGTGGAGCTTCACTTTCAGTCGAAAAGTTCCTTCCTATCATGGCCTATAACAAATAATTAGAGGTAGTGAAATGGGTGTTTTAGGAATTATCCTACTAGTTGTATTTTGTATTGTTGCTTTACTTCTTTTGTTCTTGGTTACAATCCAGGGCGAAGATAGTGTAGGACTCGGTAGTGTCTTTGGTGGAAACTCTGATTCTGCTTTTGGAAGTGGAACATCTGGATTCTTAACAAAGATTACAGCTATTCTTGCTGTTGCTTTCATGATTCTTTCTCTTGTTGTTGCACTTGTTAACAAGTCTAGTGAATCTGAAATTCAGTCAATGATTAAGTCTACACAGACAACTCAGGTTGAAGGTACAACTTGGTTAAGTGAAAATGATGCAACACCAGCATCAAACTAAAAGTGTTTGATTTATGCCGACCCTCTTTTACCAAGGGGTCGGTTTTCGTTAAGGAGATATATGAAAGTATCGATTGTTGTTTCCCCTAAGGGACAAGAAAGTAAGGCTTTGATGGATGTTGGAAGAGCTCTAGCTACAACTCTCGAAAAACGTGGATATTCATCAGAACTCCTTAATACTTCTATTGATACAGATAAAAAACTCATATTATCTGATTATCTTATTATTGTAGCTGAGCCACTCTCTTTCTTTTCTAGTAAAGTGTCGCCTAAATTATCCAAATATTTAGAAAATGCAGGTACCATATCTGGTAAGAGGGGCTCAACTATTTTATTTGGTAATACTTTGTTTAAAACAAAAGCAATGTCTTCTTTGATGACTATTGTTGAGGGACAGGGTGTTATATTAAAGACAAGTCAGTTTGTTAAAAATCCTAGTCAAGCTGTCTCTTTTGCTAATACGATTAATGTAGAAAGGAATTATTAATTATGAAAAAACTATTAACTGTTGCTTCCTTATTTCTTTTGATTTGTTTTTCATTATCTGCTGTTACTATTTCTAGTCCTGCAGCTACTGTTAATTTGACAAAGAATAAAGTAATAACCATGGATGCCCTCAATAAAGAGGTTGAATTCTATAAGAACAATGGTTATTCAGTTTCTACTACAGATGTTCTCAATTCTTTAATTGATGAAATCTTGATTGAGCAGGGCGCTCAAAGAGATGGCTATAGTGTTTCTGATAGTGATGTTGAGTCTTTATATGCATCTCAAAAGCAGAGTGTTTCAGAGCAAGCTGGAACAACTCTTTCAGATGATGAGTTTAAGAAGATTGTTGAGGATTCCTATGGTTCAGTTGATGAATACAAAGCTTATCTTAAGGAACAATACTTAACTCAGATTTATGTTGCTGGTGCAAAAGCTGATTTATTAGCTAATGTAAAAGATCCAACTGAGAGTGAGATTAAGACTTGGTATAGACAAAACTCTTCTTCATTCATGATGCCTGAGATGGTAAGACTATCTATTATCGCTAAAGAGAAGACAGATGATGAAGTCTCAAATAGCAAGAAGAAGGCTGAATTAGAAGAAGCATATAAGAAGATTAGCTCTAATCAGCTAACATTTGAAAAGGCAGTTCAGCAGTACAGTGAAGATTCTTCTAGTCTTTCTAATGGTGGAGACTGGGGATTTATGAGTGATAACGAAAATACACGCTCTAGCATGGGTGATGAGTTTGTTGATGCTGTTATGCTTCTTGAACCAGGCGACATCACTAAAGTCTTTGAGACACCTTACCTTTACGTTATAGCTAAATGTACTGTCCATCAGGATCCTAAAGTACTTTCTTTAACAGATACAATTGAGGATTATGGCATTACAGTTCATGATTATATTTATCAAGGTTTGGTTTATCAGAATAGCCAGTACGCTTTCTTAAATGCTTACAATACTCTAGTTGCTGAACTTAGAAATCAGGCAAAAATTAATATTATTTACAAAGAACAATGAAATTAGAACGTCATAGGGCTAGAGAAATAGCCATCGGTACATTATATTCTTTAGATTTAAATTCCAATCTTCCTCCCGAGGGAGATTGGCTTATGTTTCAAGGCTTAAATGAAGAAGAGCTTAATGAATTAACTGATGAAGTTAAGATTTTTGCTCAGTATTTGATAGAAGGAACTATAGAGCATTTAAGTGAAGTTGATTCCTTGATTAAGCTTTACTCAACTAATCGTCCAATTGAGATGATTGATTATGTGGATAGGGCTATTCTGCGCATTTCTTTCTTTCAGCTCCTATATGATAAGTCTACTCATCCAACAATTATTATTGATGAAGCAGTAAAGCTTAGCCAAGAGTTAAGTAATGATGTTTCTTTTAAGTTTATTAATGGAATACTCGATACATACGTGAGGCAGAGAAATGATTCAGTTAAAGAATGACTATCAGATAGATAAGATTCGTTCTTCTTGCAAGCTTTTAGCTGAGATGTTTGAAATGGTTAAATGTGAGATTCAAGAAGGAATGAGCACCTATGATGTCGATAAGCTATGCGAAGATTTTATGAAGAAGCATCACGCAAAAGGCCCATGTAAGGGCTATTTTGGTTATCCTAATGTTTCTTGTACATCTGTTAATGATACAATCATTCACGGTATTCCAAGCAAGAAAGAAATTCTTAAGAATGGTGATATTATTAGCATAGATTGCTGTATTGATCTTGATGGCTATATCTCAGATAGTACCCATACATATGAAATAGGGGAGGTTGCTCCTGAAGTTCATCAGTTAAATGTTGTAACTGAAAAGTCGCTATACTTAGGCATTGAAGCTGCATCAAAAGAAAGAGCACGCATTCAAGATATAGGCTTAGCTGTTTCACAGTATGTAAGAAAGTTTAAATATGGTGTTTTAAAAGATTACTGTGGTCATGGTGTTGGCTTAGAATTGCATGAAGACCCAGAGATTCCAAACTATGTAAGCCTATCTAATCCTAATCCTAGAATTAAAGAAGGCATGGTTTTTGCCATTGAGCCAATGATTACAATGGGTAGCAGTGGAAAGTGTTTCTTAGAGGATGATGATTGGACAGTAAAGACATGCGATGGAAAGCCAGGGTGTCACTGGGAACATACAGTTGCAATAACTAAGAATGGACTTGAAATATTAACAACACTATAAGGAGAGAAGAGGATGGAACAACCAAAGAAAGATTTTATTACATGTGACATGATTCGTGATGCTGGTATTAAGCTTGCGTCTAGAATGTATAAAGAAGATGGGTTTGTTCCTGACGTAATCTATGACTCTCTTCGTGGTGGCGCATATTTAGCTAACGTAATTAGTGAGTATTACAAGCTTGTTTGTCAAAAGACTAATCGTGAGCCAGTATTTTACGCAGCAGTTGTTGCTCGCTCTTATGGAAAGCTAGTTGAGCATACAAATAAGGTTGATATTGATGGATGGACTTGGTCTCCAAAAAACCTCAAGAAAGGGCAGAAAGTCTTAATTGTTGATGACATCTTCGACACTGGTCTTACAGTTAATTCTCTTGTCGATACTATTATGAAATGTGGTATTCCACGTGAAGATATTAAAGTTGCTGTCTATGACTATAAAATCTGTTTGTATCAATGGATAGATAATAAGCCAGCCCTTCCTATACAGCCAGATTATTGGTGTCGTAAGCATGTTTTGAATAGCAAAGATGATTACCTTTGGATTCACTATACTTGTCATGAATTTATAGGTTTAACTCATGATGAGATTGAAGAGGTTTACACAGATCCTGAAGTAAAAGAAATTCTTCATGAAATCTGTGAAGAATAAAACTTAGTAAAAAGAGGCGTAATTAGAACGCCTCTTTTATTATACCTCGCCTATATAAGCAACAGTTTTGTTAGGTATCGTTATTCGTCCGTCGTATTCGAACTTATCAAAAATATCATTAATTTCTGCAAGGTATTCTTCATATCTAGGATCATCTTCCTTCAATGAATAAGACGATGATAGAACTCGATTGACGTAAGCTTCTCTATCATATGAGAGGGAATTATCAGAACGGAATATATCGCATTTACCATCAAAGAAATCGATAAAAGTTTTATCAGTAACTCCATTAGAAAAGCCATGAAAATCTGGATTATATTTATGGCGCAATGTACTAAGTGCTTTAGTGCACTCAGCATCATTGATGCGGAAGTTGTAGACAATTACAACTTTACCATTTGGCTTGAGTACTCTTTTACATTCTTTTTTGAATGCAGCAGAATCAAACCAATGAAAAGCTTGAGCTACAGTAATGTATTCAACACTGTTAGATGGAAGGTTCATATCTTTTTCACAACCGACTACAGATGTGAAGTTTTTATTATCTTTTAGCTTTTCTTCGGCTTTTTTCCTCATATCATTATTGGGCTCAACAGCATAAACACGATATCCTTCATTTAAAAGTTGCTCTGTGAATATTCCTGTACCTGAGCCAACATCAGCAAAAACACTATCTTGAGGAATATGAAGTGTATTTTTTAAATAATCAAAAAGCGCTAAAGAATACTTTGGTCTTGCCTTTGCGTAGATTTCACCTTTTCCATCAAAAC
>DHMZ01000015.1 GCA_002406055.1 Spirochaetales bacterium UBA4629 | reverse complement strand
GTAATAGTTATTGATAGGTTCTTCCCATCTACAAAGCTTTGCCCTATATGTGGAAATGTTAAAGACGATATAACACTGAAAGACAGAACATATGTCTGTCAAAAATGTGGTTACAGGGAAGACCGCGATGTAAAGAGTGCAAAAACAATCCTTCTTGCAGGTTTAGGAGAAATAACCTGCACTTGTGTGGAACGCACGAGTACTCCAGTGGAGAGAGCGTCAGACTCTGCTGCAAAAAGGCGACAGAGCAGACTCGAAAAGCTATCTAATGATAGAAAGAAACTAGAAGCCTCTCCCTTAACTTGTTAGGATGAGGTAGTTCACTACGGATAAATCCTATCATTGAACGTTTTTATATTTAAGAAGCAGATAAAAATAAAATGGTATGGATAATAAAATACACATTAGTATTACAGAATTTGGTGGAAAAGGTGATGGATGCTATGACAACACTAGTGCATTTAGTTTGGCCTTTTCTAAGCCAGGCATTATTGTAGATATTCCTTCTGGTGTCTTTTTAACAGGCCCAATAAAAATAAGTTCTAATTCAGGTTTGAATTTATCGCCTAGTGCTATCTTGAAGTTTATAGATGATCCTGAGTTATATCCTCCTGTATATACACGTTGGGAAGGCGTTAGATGTTGGAGCATGCATCCATGCATTTATGCAGAAAATAGCGAAAATATATCAATAGAAGGAAAAGGCATAATTGATGGTAGTGGTGAAAAATGGTGGAAAGAGGCAAGAGAGAAGAAGTTGCACTCTCCAAAGCCGGAAAAGAGCTACGAAAAAAGACTTGCACTTTTGAATGTAGGTTATGAAAGACAACCTGAGGGTGGTGGTGGAAGAAAATCTCAGTTTTTGCGCCCATCTCTTATTGAGTTTAATAGCTGTAAAAATGTGAGAATTAGCTCTGTAAAAATAATGAATTCTCCATTCTGGACAGTCCATCCAATCTTCTCAGAAAAAGTTGAAATTGAAAATGTAACTATTGTTAATCCTTCTGATAGTCCTAACACAGATGCAATAGATATTGATTCTTGTAAGGATGTCCACATAAAAGGATGCTTGATCAACGTTGGAGATGATGGCCTTTGTCTTAAAAGTGGCGCCGGAGAAGACGGAATATTTGTAAACATTCCAACAGAATCTGTTCTTATTGAAGAGTGTACAGTTACTTCGGCTCATGGTGGTGCTGTTATTGGCAGTGAAACAGCTGCTGGCATAAAAAACGTAACATTCAAAAATTGCAATTTTCTTGGAACAGATAGAGGAGTAAGAGTTAAAACAAGAAGGGGACGTGGAGGAAAGATTGAGAACATCCTCTTCTCTCATTTAAACATAATCGACTCTCTCTGTCCTATTGCTTTCAATATGTACTATAAGTGTGGAGCGACAGATGATTCTTTATTTTCTCTTGAAACGAAAGAAATAAATAAAGAAACACCAAAGATTAAAAATATCACAATAGAAGGCATTGTTGCAAAAAACTGTAAAAGCTCTGCTGGCTTTATCGTTGGTCTTCCTGAATCTAGGATTGAGAATCTATTAATCAAAGATTCTTATTTTTCTGTAAATAGCGCTTCAGAAATTAAGCCAAAAGAATCTGAAATGTATAGGGGATTACCTGACGTTGAAGAGAAATCGATAAGAAAGCGTTTTGCCGATATAAAGATGGAAAATGTGGTGGTTGAGGGCGTAGATAGTCTTGTAATTGAGCAATAGATAAAAATTGCACTTTTCTGACAAATCTATGAATTGTTACGACAAGGATTTGAAAATAAAAAAATACCTTAGTTAATATTTTAAAAAATCAAGGAGTAAAAGTGGAAAGACAATCTAGCCTTATTAGATATAAGTCAATAGATTTGGTTATTTGGACTTTTCTTTTAGGCCTATTTGAAACTATTATTGCTATTTCTGGATCAGCTTGGTTTAAAAGTCAGCCTTATACCGTTTCTTTAGTTCCTGCTTTGACTTTGATTGTGTATATACGGTGGGGGATTTTTGGTTCTATTTATTCCGCTTTGGGGGGACTGTTTTTGTCTCTGTCTTTAAAAGCTAGTGGAGATCAGACTTTAGTTTATGTTATAGGGAATTTGTTTTCTCTCTTGGTCTATCCACTGATAGTGAAGGTTGGCAAAGATAGAATAAGAAACAGTAGCCTATTATCTGCATTATTTGCTGTTATGATAACTCTTTTTATGCAGATAGGACGTTATATAGTTTCTTTATTTATTGGCGGAAAAATAGAATCAATAATCGATTTTATAACTACAGATGCTCTTAGTGGAGTTTTTGCAGTTGTAATAATTTTAATTGTAAGAAGGGTAGATGGCCTATTTGAGGATCAAATTAGCTATCTAAGACGAATAGAAGATGAGAATGAGGAGAAAAGATAATGAAAGTTAAAGCAACTGATTATCTTGAATATGACGAAAAAACCAAGAGCTACCATGAAAACCCAGAACAGAGGGTAAGAGATGATGTAGAAAAGCATTATTGGCTCCATATCGGACGCACAATACTTAAAGATTGGCGACTATACTTAATGCTTTTACCAATGCTACTTGTCTTCCTCTTTTGGCGATATTTTCCTATGTATGAGCTTTTGGGATGCTTTAAAGTTTCAGATGAAGTTTTGCCAGTATCTGAACAACTTTTCTCTGGTTTTTCATATTTTAGAAGGTTGCTTGTAGGAGGAGATGCTCTTTCTACAGAGTTTTGGAGGGCTCTTCGTAATACATTTTTACTTTCTTTCTATGGTCTTTGTTTTGGTTTCCCTGTCCCTATCATTCTTGCGCTCTTCTTTAATGAAATTAAATCAAATGTCTGTCGAAGCGTTTACCAAGTTCTCACATATTTACCTAAGTTTATGTCTACAGTTGTTATGACATCTCTTGTTGTGATGCTTGTAAAACAAGGATCAATTACAACAAGCTATGGTGTTATTTCACAACTATTGGAAAAGCTTGGCTTAATCTCAAATAGCGTTGCGAGGGCAGGTCTATTAAATAACCCAAATTTCTTTAGAGGCATCTACCAACTTAGTGGAATTTGGGAAGACGCAGGATATAGCAGTATTGTCTATTTTGCAGCTATTATTGCTATTTCTCCAACAAGCTATGAAGCTGCACAAATTGATGGAGCTGGAAAGATGGCTCAGATGAGATATGTTGTTATTCCTTGTATTCTCTCAACCATTGTAATCATGCTTATAACACGTATTGGTTCTTTACTAAGCATAGGATATGAAAAGGTCCTTCTTCTTTATAACACAAATACTTACGTTACAGCTGATGTCGTTTCTACATTTGCTCAGCGTTATGGTTTAGAGGGAGCTGCTAAAGGTATTGCAAGTGCGGCTGAGATGATGAACAACGTCATTGGAATGCTACTTGTAATAGGTGCAAATACCATTGCAAGAAAAGCAAGCAATGTATCTCTCTACTAAGGAAGAAAAAGATGAAAAGAAGGCTAGAAACAACAGAATTAATATTTAAGGTAATAAGCTATACTCTTTTGACAGTCTTTGCACTTAGTTGCTTATATCCTTTTGTCTATGCAATAAGTTCTTCTATCAGTGGAAGAAAGGCTGTTGAGTATGCTGAAGTTCTTTTGTTCCCAAAAGATGTCCAGTTTGAAGCATTCGGTAGAATGTTTAGTAATAACATGTTCTGGAATGCTTATTCCAACACCCTTTATATAACACTCTTTGGAACAATCTGGGCGCTTGGATATTCTATTTTAGGTGCATATGCACTATCGAAAAAGCGTTTACTTTTTAGAAAGTTTTTTAACTTTTTCCTCGTCTTTACTATGTGGTTCAGTGCAGGTATTGTCCCTCAGTATTTGAACTACTTAAATACAAAAGCAGTTTTTAATGGCGTTGGCATTACTGACGACAAGTGGCTTGTAATCATTGCTATGGGTATGGCTGCAATGAATATTATTCTTCTTAGAAATGCATTTGAAGGAGTTCCTTCGGATATCGAAGAAGCAGCTATAGTTGATGGCGCAACTGAATTCCAAGTCCTTACAAAGGTCTATATTCCAATGAGCAAATCAACAATAGCAACAGTTGCTCTCTTCTTTGGAATCTCAAGATGGAATGGTTATTTCTGGGCTCGTCAGATGATCAGCAATTCAAATGAGCACCCACTTATGGTTTATATAAGGCTTATGCTTGAAGAGTATACAGACCCTGAAGCAATGGCTGGTTGGAATGAAGTATTTGCTTCTGACAGCATGATTTACGCTTTAATTGTGTGTTCAATTGTTCCTATTCTCATTATTTATCCTTTCATACAAAAGTACTTTGCTAAGGGTGTTAATGTGGGTGGTGTTAAAGAATAAAGAATAAAAAAATAAAGTCTCAAAATGGAGGAAATTATGAAAAAATCATTTTTGACAATGGTTGTTGCTTTATTAGTTTCTTGTGCTCTCTTTGCTAATGGTGGCAAAGAAATTACAGTTGCACCAACAGAAACAACAACTACTACTGCAACAACAAGCACAGCAGAGGAGGCTAAGACTCTCTCTTATGCAGATGGTACAGTATTAAGAATGGCTACTGGATACAACAGCAAGAAGACAGGTCTTACATTTGATGCAGATGTTGCAAAGGATGGTATTGAACTTGCAGGTGTTACATATCATGCAGGAGACCTAAAGCCAACTTGGGTTGAGGTCGAAAAGATATTAAACATCAAGATTGAAGACAAGTACCAGGGAAATAGTGCTACAAACGAACTTAAGTATTGGGCAGAAAGACTTTCTGATGTTGATGTTGTATCTGGAAACGCTACATCTCTTAATGACTATGGTGCAAAGGGTAGCTTTGTTAACATTGCTGAATACCTAGATATGATGCCATCTTTCAAAGCATATTTGGAAGCAAATCCTATTGTTAGACTTTCTATCACAGGAGATACATCAACAGGTGCTATCTACTTCTCTCCTTATTTTGATGGTGTTAATGATATTGAAAGAATGCCATTAATGAGAATTGATTGGCTATGTAAGCTTCTTGATGGAGAAGGCTTGTTCACAGCAGAAAAGAGTGGAACTCTTAAAGCTGCTAAGTACCAGCCATATATGCCAACAAGCGGTTCTGTTACAGTTGATGCTGTAAATAAAGAAGGCACTGCTGTCATTTCTCTAACAAAGAATTATGACAAGGCTGGAAATATTATTGCAACAATGAACGATGCTTTAGCTAAGGGTGAAGTAAGTGGTGTTGATGCTGTTAATATGCTACGTAAGTACATTGATGAAGCATATGATGGCTACTATGGAACAACAAGATCTGATCTCTTTGCTGGACAGGATGCTGCTTGGGATGCAGATGAGCTTGTAGCTCTTTTACGCTGTGTTGTTGCTAACGCATATACTCTCAACGGAACAGATACAGTTGAAGGTCTATTCTCTCGTGAAGACAACAATAACCAGAGAAGAGTTGACCTCTTCAGATTTGCTGGTACTCTATTTGGCGTACGTGGCCTAGAGTCAAGACAGGATTATCTCTATTTTGATACAGATGGTTCATTAAAGGATGCTCGCCAGGAAGTAAGCACATATCTTGCTATGGAAAGAATGCATAATATGGCAGAAGAGGGTCTTATTTCTAAGTCTTATATCGAGTCTTCAAAAGAAACATCATCAACAATGCTTGAAAATGATCTTGGTTTCATGAGCTATGACTACAACCAGACACAGACAATCATGAATGAAACAAAGCTTCAGGATGGTGAAAAGTATATGGCTGTTATGGTTCCAGTTGCACTTTGGTTCGATGGAACAAATGAGAATGGTGTTTATATGAGATTTACAGAATCATGGCGTTCTGTTAAGACAGATGGTTGGGCAATTAGCAAGGCAGGTGTTGGTGATGACACAAATAAGCTTTATGCTGCTCTCGCTTTAATTGACTATGCTTTCAGCGAAAAGGGTCAGATTCTCATGAGCTATGGTCCAGATGTCTTTATTAAGACTAATAGTGATGGAAGCTATGTAACATTCTCATTCAACGGAAAAGAAATGCCAGTTATTGCTGATGTTACTAATGAGTTATTATGGAAGCTTGCTAGTGGTAACTATACTAACTTTGCTCGTCAGTATCTTGGATCTACACTTTCATTTGCTAAGAGCCAGGCATTTGAATATCAGTGCACATGCGATGTAGGTAAGGAAGGTGCAGGAAAGATTAGTACAGCTATTGGTCTTGGAACAATCAAGCATCCTGAATTAGCTATTTGTGATAATATGTGGTACACATCTGTTCCTACAACTCTTCCATCAACAAAGATCGAAATCGATACTCTCAATACCTATACAGAGATTCAGAAGCAGTTTAACCAGCAGAAGAATAATGACAATATTCTCTGTGCTCAGATTACATCTGGTTATACTCTTGATGGTGCTAATAGTGCAGAAAGTGTTGCAGAAATGGTTAAGACAACATGGAATGGTGAACAGTACTTACTCTTAAAGCAGAGTGCTTGGACAAGACTATTAAAGTTCTATCAGAGTTTAAATTAGTAATTCTATTCTCAAGGAGAGGGCTTTAGCCTTCTCCTGAGATATTCTTTTAAGGGAGTGATTATGTATAAGAAACAGATGACATTTCAGAACATAATCTGTTATTTTGCACTCTTTGTTGGTGTTGTATTTTTTATTTATTCACTTGGTATTATGACAGATCTATATGACTGTTTGTATTCGACAATGATGAATCCTTCGGATTTAACTGAGACAACAGTTTCTGGCTCTATTGTTTATTACAACATGCAACCTTTTAATAAGAGTTTTCTTATTTCTGCAATAGTTATGATTCTTCTTTCAGTATTTCTTTTTGTTACGCAAACAAATAAGCGCAGGAAGTATTATGTAGGGAACTATGTTGCAGTAGCTTTATTTGTCATCTTCGCGCTTTATTTAGTTATTTGGTCTCATATTGAGATTGAAAAATTTAAAGGACAGTGGCTGTCTTTAGATTTTGATGCATTAAAAATGCATGCAAAAATGTTCAATCAGAAATATACAGAATCAACATTTTGGTTTGATGTTCATTATATAGTTTCATTTTTTGCATTAGTTTCCTGTGCTCTAAATATTTACAATGTTATTTGGAAAAGAAAGCTAATGAAAGAGGAAGAAAGATTAATAAAGGAGGGAGAGAGACATGAATGATGCAGATAAGCTCATAAAAAGAGATCGTATGCGCTACACTAGAAATAAACTCAGTTCGTCTCTAGCTGTTATAGCTATTTTATTTGATGTATTCTTCTTCGTTTCCATTTATAAATCTGACGTTGGTACCTTTTATTATAATATCTTAATTGGTGCATCAATAATTTATAACCTTGTATTTATGTTAGCAGCCTTTTTATCTAGTGAAGGTGTTAAAGAGTACAATGAAAAGTATTCATACTTGTTGATTGTTTTAGGCATTATTCAATTGATTAGAATTTTTATTATTCCTGTTAAAGCACATAATACAATTGTTGTTGTTTCATCTGTTGAAAGAAGAGTTATGGAGGATGGCCAATTTATTAGATGTATTGTCTACTTAGTGTTATCTGCGCTCTGTCTCCTTTCTTCGGCAATAATTGGAATTATACGTTCTAGAGAACTTAAAGAATACCTAAAAACATTAAAAGAAGAGGTTAGAAGAGACTAAATGGCAGAATTAATCTTAAAGCATATTGATAAGATATATGACAATAATGTTCAGGCAGTATATGACTTTAATCTCTCTGTTAAAGATGGAGAATTGATAGTTCTTGTTGGCCCTTCTGGCTGTGGAAAGAGTACAACACTTAGAATGGTTGCGGGCTTGGAAGATATAACCAAAGGAGAGCTGTCGTTAGATGGAAAAGATATAACAAAGACTCCTGCTAAAGATAGAGATATGGCAATGGTCTTCCAGAACTATGCTCTCTATGGTCATATGACTGTATATGAAAATATGGCCTTTTCTCTAACACTCAGAAAAGAAGACCCTAACGTAATTCATAAAAAGGTCCTAGCAGCTGCTGAAATATTGAATTTAACAACACAATTAAATAAGAAGCCTAGTCAGCTCTCTGGAGGGCAGAGACAGCGTGTTGCCATGGGTAGAGCAATAGTTCGTAAGCCAAAGGTATTCTTATTTGATGAGCCATTATCTAACTTGGATGCGAAGCTTAGAGGTTCAACAAGGCGAGAGATTTTATTGTTACATAAGAGACTAAAGGCGACAATGCTCTATGTTACTCATGACCAGACAGAGGCTTTAACTCTAGCAGATAGGATAGTTTGCATGTCTATGGGACATGTACAACAAATTGGGACACCATTAGAACTTTATGATACTCCTCGTAATTTGTTTGTTGCAGGATTTATCGGTCTTCCACCAATGAACTTCTTTAATTGTTTGGTTAAAGAAACGGCTCTTGAAGGAGAAGGTTTTACCATTCCATTAGGAAAAGAGGATCAAGATCTTCTTAGAAAATATGTTGGTAAGGAAATCGTATTAGGCGTAAGGCCAGAAAATGTTGTAAGTGGCCAAGATGTTCCTATTCTCATTTCATCAAATGAGAACTTAGGTATGAATACTCTTGTCCATGGACATATTGGAGATGAAGCAAAAATTAACGATAAAATAACAGGAAAATTGAGAGGTTGGTGTACTTATTCTCCTGGCGATAAAGCTCGTGTATCTTTTGACAAGATGCATTTCTTCGATAAAGAAACAACACTTAGAATTACAAAGGAGGAAAAACTATGAAAGAGAGAAAAGGCTTTAAAGAATGGCTGAGAAAAAAGGTTGTAGCTATTAAGCGTTCTCCCCAGCGTATTGCTCTTTTTGCATATATTCTAACCTTCCTTTATTACTCCTTGAATTTGACAAGTATTTCTAATACAACAGCAAAGATACAAGGAAATGGTATGGGGCTTTGTGGCTTTGTTACTATGCTCTTCTCTATATTATCTATTGTTTGTTTCTTGAACGCTTTTCCTCACAGAAAGAAAGTAAACAAAGCAATGCTTACTCTTCTTTTTGTTATGTCTGGTGTTGTTATCTTTGCAGATTATAAATATCGCTCTCTTATTTATAGTGCTGTTTTTAGAGAAGACAATCCTATTGTAGTTAATCAAACTACAATTTACATATCACGAGCAACAACAGTGCTTTCCAATCATATTGTATTTTTGATTATATCTGTTTTACTTGTTGCTCTTTTACCTCTTTATTCAAAGGCACTAAGAAAGATTAATACTTCAATTGAAGTTGATGGCTATGATGATATGGAAGCAATCGATATCTCTGGAGAGTCTTAATGCCAAAAGAGAGGAAAGAAGATTATTCTTTTAAGAGTAAAAAAATAGAGGAGCTTGTTAGCGCCGATGAAGCTAATACTCCTCAATACTCAAAAGAAGAATTAGAAAAGTACAAAACTAAATCTAAGATAAATCTATCGTCTAGAATAAAAGCATATTTAATTAAGTTTTGGTTTGGTGGGGTAGTCTGTTACTTCTTTATTTGGGGACTTGGTTTATATATACCGTCATCGCTAGATTTGTATTTTGTTACAAGTCTTGCTATGGGTTTTGTTCTAGATATATTGGAGAATAACATTCTTCGCTTTTTAGCTAAAACAGAGGGCGAATATGATAGGTGGATGATGTTTCCGAAGAAAGGTTATCTTTCACTTATAAAGAATGTCATATATGCATTTGTTTTAGTCTTTTGTGTATATATGACATACCTCTTGATAAATAGAACACTTTTGCTTCTGACAGGAAAACAAGATGTTGTTTTATTTCCGATGGAACCTTTTAGTTTTGGATTATTTTTCCTTCTTTTTGATCTCTTATTTATAAAAATAAAGAATGGAATAGGAAATATATATAAAGATGCAAAAAAGAAAGTAGAAGGAGGCGAATAGAATGTCATACCTTAGCTTAAAAGATATTAATAAGATTTACCCAAATGGCTTTCATGCTGTTCATGACTTCAATCTCGATGTAGAAAAAGGGGAGTTTATCGTCTTTGTTGGACCATCTGGTTGTGGTAAAAGTACAACACTTAGAATGATTGCAGGTCTAGAAGATATTTCAAAGGGCAATTTTCTTATTAATGGCGAGAGAGTAAACGAGAAAGGTCCTCGAGAAAGAGGGATAGCTATGGTATTCCAAAGCTATGCTCTTTATCCTCAGATGACTGTCTATGATAACCTTGCTTTTGGTCTTACTCTTCAGGGAGTTGATGAGGATGTTATTGAAAAGAAAGTTCTAAAAACAGCCCAAATACTAGGCCTTACAGATTATCTTGATCGTCTTCCTAAAGCTCTCTCTGGAGGACAGAGACAGCGTGTTGCTGTTGGTAGAGCGATAATAAGAAAGGTTAATATCTTCTTAATGGATGAACCATTATCTAACTTGGATGCTAAACAGCGTGTAACAATGCGCTCTGAGATAACAGAGATACACAAGAAAACTGGAGCAACAACGATATATGTAACTCATGATCAGACAGAAGCTATGACAATGGCTGATAGAATAGTTGTCATGAAAGAGGGTTATATACAACAGATAGGAACTCCATATGAGTTGTATTTTAATCCTGTTAACATGTTTGTTGCTGGCTTTATTGGTGAACCTCCAATGAATTTCATAAGAGCAACTCTTAATGATGGAAGAATATTAATTGGCGATAATGAAATTGACCTAAGAGCTAAATTAGATAGTAAAAAGATTGAAAAATATGAGAACAAGGAGATTGTTTTTGGTTTTAGGCCAGAGGCTATTGCTCTTTGTGGAGATGATAGCTCATATAAATTAAATGCCAATGTTGAGCTTACAGAACTTCTTGGTGATAATACAAATGTTTATGTCGACATCTCTTCAGAAAAGGCTATATTGAAAGTAAATCCACATGATACACCTAAAATGGATAGCTTGTTTACATTTTATATTCCTCAAAACAGTGTCTATCTTTTTGATGGAAAAACAGAAGAGGTAATTTAAAGAGCTATTTTTGACAAATTAGTACAGCATAGTTTTATAAAGCTATGCTGTTTTTAATGATGAATAAGTTGTAAGATAAACAAAAAAAGAGTAAATGCTAAAAGAAAAAAGACAGGTAACAAGATGGAAAGAGATTTAACTAAAGGAAGTGTTCTTAATAACTTAATCTTTTTTTCAGTTCCCTATCTCTTTTCCTATTTCCTTCAAACTTTGTATGGCTTAGCAGATTTAATGATAATAGGTCAATTTGAAGGAGTTGCAAGCACCACAGCTGTATCTATAGGAAGCCAAGTTATGCATATGATAACTGTTATGGTAGTAGGTCTTGCTATGGGAACAACTGTAACAATCTCACATGCTATTGGAGCAAAAGAGAAGAGATATGCCGAAAAATATATAGCTAGTACAATTAAGCTTTTTTCTTTTGTTGCTGTTCTCCTAACAGTGCTACTTCTCTTTTTATCTTCTTTTATTGTTTCTATTATGTCGACGCCACTAGAAGCAGTAGAAGGGACTAAAAGCTATCTTTTTATTTGTTTCTTAGGTATCCCATTTATTGTTGCATATAACATTATTAGTTCTGTTTTTAGGGGACTTGGGGACTCTAAGTCTCCAATGTACTTTATTCTAATTGCTTGTATTTCAAATATTGTTTTAGATTTTCTCTTTATTGGTTATATGGGTCTTGGTCCTAGTGGCGCAGCACTAGGCACAGTTCTCTCTCAAACAATAAGTGTTATCTCTTCTCTTATTTACCTAAAGAAGAAAAGTAATGGTTTAAAAATACATAAAGAAGATTTTAGTAATGACAAAAAAGAGATAAAAAGCATCCTCTCAATTGGTGTGCCAATAGCACTACAAGATGGTCTAATTCAAATAGCTTTCATTTTAATTACAATAATAATGAATAGGCGAGGTCTTGTTGACGCAGCAGCTGTTGGCATAGTTGAAAAGATAATCTCCTTCCTCTTTCTTGTTCCTTCTTCTATGCTGAGTAGCGTCTCCGCACTTGCTTCTCAAAACTTAGGCGCTAAGGAAGAGAAAAGAGCAAAAAGCACACTCTATTATGCCTTACTCATCTCAGTTTCGTTTGGGATTATAGTAACAATTATTATGCAATTCTATGGTGCTTCAGTTGTTTCTTTGTTCGTCAAAGATACGAATGTGATTTTAGCAGGCGAAGAGTACTTAAAGGGCTATGTCTTTGACACTATATTTGCGGGAATACACTTCTCTTTCAGTGGTTACTTCTGTGCTTTAGGCAAATCTGGAATTTCATTTATACACAACATTATTGCGATAGTCTTAGTTAGAATACCTGGAGTTTATTTCTTTTCGTCATTTTTCCCTACGAACCTCTTCCCAATAGGTCTTGTGACAGCATCAGGTTCTTTTGTTTCTTCTATAGTTTGCATAGTTGCCTTCTTTATTCTTAGCAACAAGAGAAAGAAGGCAAAAGATCTATCTCAATTTAGTTCTTCTATATGATAGATGTAATTAAGCGTTGCTAAGGCCTCAATGATTTCCTTATGGGTTTTAAATTTCTTAAGCTCAGCACTGCAAATCGTAAGCGTAATTGTATATACAGATAAACCAGATCCGCGATAAGCAGGGTTAGCCTCTATATCATCAATTCTTAGTCCAAGCTTACGGCATACAGATACAAAGTCTTGTAGAAAACTTGTCTGTGTCAACTCTAAGTGTACTTCAAAGTGATTAGATCTGTTTTTCAGATATTTTTCAAATGAAGGGAATAGGGCAAGAATAGAGATTAAATAAATGAATATTACAATCGTTAATGTATAAAGCCCTAAGCCTGCAGCAAAGCCTAAGAATACAGATGACCAAAGACCTGCTGATGTTGTTAACCCCTTGATTTGGCTTCTTGATGAAAAGAGGACTGAGTTAATGCTAAGAAGAGCACTCGCAATAACAGTTGCACTAGAGAGAAGCGGAAAACCTACATTAAAGCTAGTGATTAAAACCAAATCTAAAAGAGATGCACATGTAGATGAGAAGCAGATAAGAACAAATGTTCTTAGTCCTGCTGAATGACGCTTGCTTGAGCGTTCACATCCAAGTGCAAACGATAAGATTAAAGAAAGAGCTAAACGAAAGATAACAGAGCCAATTGAGATATCGCAACACCAAGTGCCTATAAGCCTTGTAATTGGGTCAGATTTAATAAGATTTAATAATTCGTTCATTTTTTAATTACCTCATTTTATTTAGACGACGTGGCAACATTGTCGCTGCAGCATGCTCATCAGCACCCTCAGAAAACGCCTCTTCATCTTCTTCCATTGGGGTTTTGTGTTTAGGTAAATTATCTTGAATTGCGTGAATTCTCTCAATAAGTAAGTCCAGCTCACTCTTTCCTTTTTCGTTTTCAATCACAGGCGCAATATCCTCTATTTTATTTGAATATGAATGTGATAAATACAAAGAAAGCTTAGCAGAAGCAGGTCCTATTAACTCATAAAGGACAGAGGATGCAAGAATGATTGTCTCTAAAGCTTCGCCTTCTGTTCCTCCAAGAGTTCTTGCGCCAAGAGCAGCAAGACCAATAGCAACTCCTGCTTGAGGTATTAATGCCAAACCTAAATAGTTACGTACTCGCTTGTCTTTTCTTGTGCAAAGACAACCAAAGAATGCTCCTAGGTATTTACCAACAATACGAACAAAGAAGTAGATAACTCCAACTGTTATTAACGATACAGATGCGATACTTTCCGATGACGAGAAGAGTGAACCTAGGTCAAAGTTCAAGCCAGAGCGAACAAAGAATAATAATAAAATTGGAGGACTGAAATAATTTAGTTGTTTAAATAGTCTTTCGTCGCTTGTTGTGTTGATATATACCATACCCATACCCATGCATCCTAAAAGAGGCGAGGTGTCGAGAAGAGCACAAATACCACAGAATGAGAATAGAATTGCAATAGAAACAATGAGTCTATTATCTGTAGATCTATTATGTAATAGGAGCTTAAGTACTAACCCAAAAAGTCCACCTAAAAGGAATATTGCAAGGTTTATAAATAAAGGTTTAAGGACAGATAGTATTGAGAACGAACTAATTGCACTTGTTGTTGAGAGTGAAATGGCGACAGAAAATGCTATTAAACCTACAACATCATCTAGAGCAACAACTTGAAGAAGGGTATCGACGAAATCACCTTTAGCTCCTAGTTGCCTGATTGTCATAACTGTTGACGCTGGAGCTGTCGCTGCAGCAAGGGCGCCAAGAATAAGAGCAAAAGGTCTATCTACACCAAGAATTCCCCATGTAACAAAGAAAACAAGTATAGATGCAAGTAGAGATTCAAATACAGTAATAATTACAACCTTCAGTCCATTTTTCTTAAGTGTGTCAAGCTGAAAGAATTCACCTGTACTAAAGGCAATAAAAGCGAGAGCGATATCTGCAATAAAATCCATTCCTTCGATTATTGATGTTGGAATGAAATTTAAACAGAAAGGACCCAGTGCAATGCCTGCAAGAATATATCCAGTTACATTTGGAAGTTTTAATTTCTTTGTGACTCTAGTGAAGAGAAAGCCACTAAAGAGCATCAATGAAATTGAAACTATAATTTTAGATACAGATGATGATATATGTAATAGTTCAAATAAAGGTGTTGTCATTTTAAAGCCTCACAAAATGAGATAGAAGCAGAGTTTTCAAAAACTAAAAGTGCAAAAAAAGTTAAGCCAAATAAACCTGTAAAATAGAGTGAAAGCACAGAGAAAATCAGCTCTGTAACATTCTTTAAATCTCTCGGTATGATGTAGTTGAATTTTACTGCAGTAAAGAGGCAAAAAATAAAAATAAGGACAATATAATATGGCTGTGGCAATAGACTCTTTACATTATATATATCCAAAAAAATAGAAAGGCATAAGGGAATAATTGAAAGGATAATGTTAGCAACTACTACGCCACTTCTTCCTTCCTTTTGTTTTATGCCAATAAGAAAAGACTCATAAGAAGGTTTATTAAGATTTAACTCATTTTTAACTGAAATAAAACATTTCGAACTATGAAAAAAATGAAAGAACTTATACTTTAAACTGTAGTTAACTGTTTTTCTAAAATTCATACTTAATTCCCTTTTTGTGAGTTGATTGACATATCTTAGGAATTGAATAAAATAAAATCAAATTATATTATTTTCTATATTGATAAATATTTTTTATGGAGTAGCTATGTTAAGCATATTGATGAACACCTTTATGAAGGTCGCTGAGAAGCAAAACTTTACAAAAGCAGGAGAGGAACTTGGAATGACTCAGCCTGCAGTAAGCCATCAAATAAAACAGCTTGAAGATGAAGTTGGACATAAACTGCTTATTCGTAATAAAACAGGGCTAATTTTAACTCCAGAAGGGGAAATAGTACTTAAATATTCACGAAGAATGAAGGCTTTAAATGATAAAATGGTCCTAGAATTGGCAGGAAAAAATAGGATCCTTTCTCTCCTTAGAGTTGGTATCACACATACTTGTGAGAGTAATTTAACAGCAGCTTCTCTTGCAAAAGTTGGTAAAGACCATAAGGGGTTAAGGATTATTTTAACTACTGATACCATAAATAATCTTTATGATAAACTTGAATCTTATGAGTTGGACCTAGCAATAATTGATGGTCCTTTGCTTGATACTCGATTTTCTTCAATGATGTTAGATACAGATTATCTAGTTTGTGTAATGTCCCCATCAAATCCTTTTGCACGGAATAGCGTAATATCTTTAACAGATTTAAAAAAACAAAAGCTAATATTAAGAACAGTCTCTTCTGGGACAAGAACACTTTTTGAGTCAACGCTAGAGAGCAATAATGAGTCGATCTCGTCTTTTGATGTAATTCTAGAGGTTGATAATATTGCAACAATCAAAGACTTAATAAGAAAAGATATGGGCGTATCAATACTCCCTAGAAGTGCATGTTTAGATGAGCTAAAAAAAGGTAAGGTTGTTGCACTTCCTATTGAAAACTTTAGCATGGTTAGAGAGACTCGAATTGTCTATAACAAAGATTTCTCAGAAAAGGAATTCCTTAATGAAATAATTAAGGTTTATGGAGAGGAAGCATAAAAGGATATACTCAAAATTCTTTCATTAGACCAAAATCCATTAGAGAGATTACTAATGAGAATAAAGGAAAAGGGTCTAAGTAAGTATATTTGAAATAACTTTGTAGGATAAAAGAAGAAATCCAAAGTAGTGTCAATTGCCAAGAAATATACAGAAATGACTAGAAGGAATAACAGATAAACGGAAAGGGGGGGATTTGAACCCCCGATGGCTTTTGACCATACACGACTTCCAATCGTGCACCTTCGACCACTCGGACACCTTTCCAATTGACTAAAAAAGTTTAATATAAAACTTTTTCTAATGTAAATAGCCTCTTACTTTTCTTCTTTGTGTTTTAAAGCATGAGTTTTTATAGCGTTAAAAGATTCATCACTAATAGCATGTTCCATTCTGCAAGCATCTTTTGTAGCTGTTTCGGGATCTACACCAAGAGAGATTAATAAATCACGAATTGTAACATGTCTATCATATGTTTTTTTTGCAATTTCCTCGCCTTTTGGAAGTAATAGCAAGTTACCTTTTTCATCAACATCTATATAACCTTCGTTTTTTAGGTTCTTAACCGCAACAGATACGCTAGGCTTAGTTAAACCAAGATGCTTCGCAATATCTATAGAACGTGCAAAGCCTTTTTTTTCATTTATAAATAAAATAGCCTCTAAGTAATCTTCTGCAGATTGTCTAATTACCATCACTTGCTCCTTCTCCTTAAAGAGACAAACGGAAAGAGGGGGATTCGAACCCCCGAAGAGTTGCCCCTTGCTTGATTTCGAATCAAGTGCCTTCGACCTCTCGGCCATCTTTCCTTTTTTTACAATTATATGTTTCTTATTCCAATCTTTCTAGTTAGTTCTATCTTTTATCGTTATCAATTCGTGTTAATGCAAAAAGTGCAAGTAGGGCAAAAACAATTGCAAAAATAAGAAGAGTGAACCAACAAGAAGTTATGTTGTCTATAGTAGAAGCGTACTTAACTTTTTGGGTCTCTTGTCCTGTTTTAAGACATAATTCTTCAACTTTTCCTTCTTCTTAAATTTTTTGAACAAAAAACTTTATGGGTTGTATACCTTCAATGGTATATTCCTTAAATTGATTGAGCATATTCCACGTAAGTCTAGTTGGAAGGTTATTATATCCAACAACAGCACATATGGCACATATTCCGGCTTTTGCTATTGTAAAATCAGAGATTACTTCAGCTCCACCCTGCAGGATGAAAACTGCACCAGAGACTAAAAGCTGGAAGATTAAAACAAAAGGCATGATAGTCATAGCTGCAGTTGTTGTTTTTTCTATACATGAAATTAAGAGGGACATCATATCTGAAGCATATGTAATTAAAAAGAATGTAATTTTTAAGAGGTTTTTGCAAAAGTCCAAAGGCAATTAATAGTTAAACATTTATGCAAAAAAAATTCAGTTAATATACAAAAGAAGAGATAATATTGAGTTTTAAGTGTTTTATTGGGTTTTTTATGTAAAATAATTCTTTTTACTATATAAAAATAGCCCCTAATTTGTTATAATTATATTACCACAAAAAACATAACAAAGGAGCTATCTGTATACACTATGAATACTACTAATAATTACACATCTCTTCAACCTCTTCTCTTTGATTTTTCTTCTTTAGCTTATTCATATAATCTAACAGAGAAAGAAAATGAATTTGCCTCTTTATGGAATGACATAGTTTCTAAAGTTCCAGATTCTCTTTTTGAGATAAATACTTTTGGAAGAAAAGGCTATCCACTTTCAACTATATTGGCAGTAAGAGTTATTATGCTTTTCTTTAAGAAGGGAAACATAAGTGAGGCATT
>DHMZ01000082.1:28983-29501 GCA_002406055.1 Spirochaetales bacterium UBA4629 | reverse complement strand
TCTTCAAAAACTGAATAACTTGTGTCTATCCTCTTCATATTGATTCTCCACGCTTTCATAATAGCACAAAAACAAAATCCATATCAAAAAATAAGCCTAACTTTTTTAAAGACCCATGTTCGTTATTTAATACACTACTTAAAAATGAAGAAATACAAGACTTTTTATTATAACAATGGACATTAAACAGTTTCCTGCTTAAACAGCGACGAACATGATAAGTACAAAACTCAGTCTTATGATTTTTTAAGGATAAACTAAAGAATAATCATAATGTAATAGTAATCGATAGGTTCTTTCCTTCTTTAAAGCTTTGTATATATGGAAATGATATAACACTGAAATGCAGAAGTATGTCTTAATAAAATAACTGTGGTTACAGAGAAGACCAAGATTATAGTCTGTCAAAACAACTCTACTTGCCCCTTTTTAGGACAATTATCTTAAACTTCTAGTAATACATGAGTACTACTGTGGATAGATCGTCAGACTTCACTGCCAAAAGACGACAGAACAGA
>DHMZ01000082.1:4573-28825 GCA_002406055.1 Spirochaetales bacterium UBA4629 | reverse complement strand
TTATAGTCTTCTTTTTCAACAGCTTGCTTAAGCTCTTTGTCACTAACTGCTTTGCTTAGTTTTACATCTACTGTTCCACTCTTGCTATCAGCTTTAGCATCGACTACTCCATCGATATTCTTAAGAGCATTTTCTACTCTCATTTCACAGTGATGACACATCATACCTTCAACAACCATTTTCTTTTCCATTTCATTTGTCTCCTTATCTAATAAACTTGTAGTTTTTTTGATTTTACTCTTTTTATATATTTTAACAAAATTCAATCTCAATGCATTACTTACAACACAGAAAGAGGAAAGACTCATACTTAATGCACCAAACATAGGATTAAGTTCCCATCCAAAAAGATGAATAAAGCATCCAGATGCAAGTGGAATTCCAATAATATTATAGATGAAAGCCCAGAATAGATTTTCATGGATATTACGTAATGTTGTTCTACTTAGCTTAATGGCAGCAGGCACATCGGAGAGAGAATTCTTCATTAAAACAACCGACGAAGAATCAATTGCTATATCTGTTCCACTCGATACGCTAATACCAACATCTGCTTCAGTAAGTGCTGGAGAATCATTTATGCCATCTCCGACCATAATTACATGACCATATTTTTTGAGCTTCTTAACTTCATTAGCCTTATCTGTTGGTAAAACATTAGCTATTACTCTCTTTACCTTTAAATCAGAACAAATAGCTTTAGCTGTGTTCTCATTGTCTCCTGTAATAACGACAACATCGAGCCCCATATTGCTTAACTCTTCAATAGCATCTTTTGAATCCTCTTTAATTGCATCAGAAAGAGTAATTAAACCTAAAAGCTCTTTATTCTTCATGACATATACGAGGGAAGCGCCTGTGTTGATAGCTTTAGCTTTCATCTCATCTAAAGAAGATACATTTTCAATGCCCATCTCTTTGATATAGTTTTCTGTTCCGCAATAGATTTTGTCACCATTAACAACTCCTTCAATACCCTTTCCAGGAACAACAGTGACACTTTCAGAAGAATAACTCTCTACCTTTTTTTCTTCTTGGTATTTAATAATAGCTTTAGAAAGAGGATGGTCACTCTTAGCTTCGATACTTGAAGCATATTTTAGGACTTCGCCTTCCTTACCCTTTTCAACAGAGAAAACATCCTTAACAGAACTATGTCCTGTTGTAATAGTTCCTGTTTTATCAAGAGCAATAATACGAGCCTTTCCTAGTTCTTCTAAGCTTGTTGCATTCTTAAATAAAATACCATTTCTAGCACCAACACCACTACCAACCATGATTGCAACAGGAGTAGCTAAGCCAAGTGCACACGGACAAGAGATAACAAGAACACTAATTCCACGAGCAAGGCTATAGCCTAAATTTCCCTTTGTAACTATTAACCAAATTGCAGTAGTAACTAAAGCAATAGCCATAACAGTTGGGACAAAGACTGCAGAAACTCTATCAGCAATCTTGCTTATAGGGGCTTTCGTTGCAGCTGTTTCTTCAACTGTTTTTATAATTTGACTCAATACTGTTTCGTCCCCTACTTTATCTGCTCTACAGACTAGATATCCAGATTGGTTTATTGTTGAAGCATATACTTTACTGCCAACACTCTTCTCAACAGGAAGACTTTCTCCAGTTAACGATGCTTCATCAACAGCGCTAGAACCTTCTAATACAGTACCATCTGTGCAAACTTTTTCACCACTCTTAACAATAAAAACATCGCCTTTTTTAACGTTTTCAATAGGTGTTATAACTTCTTTTCCATCAACGAGTAGTACCGCTTCTTTGCTCTTTAATTTCAAAAGTGATTTTAAAGCGTCCGTTGTGCGACCCTTACTTTTTGCTTCAAGTGTTTTTCCAACAGTAATAAATGTAAGAATCATACTTGCTGATTCAAAGTAGAGGTTATGAATATTCTTCATTGCGCTACTCATTTCACCAATACCCATCAAGTATGAAGCATCTAAAAGCAGATAAAGTGACCATAAAAATGATACAGAAGATCCTAAAGCAACAAGAGAATCCATATTAGGTGATCGATTCCATAACGCCTTAAATCCAGAAACAAAGAAATTCTGATTAATTACCATAATTAATGAACATAAAACTAATTCTATAATTCCAATTGAAAGGTGATTCTTGGTAAAGAAAGAACCAATTGGCCAATGCCACATTAATACGCCCATGGAAAAATACATCAGAACTAATGATAAAAAAACTGAGACAACCAACCTTTTTACCATTTTAGGAGTTTCTGTATCTTCTAGTAGCTTCTCATCCTCATTACTACTCTTCTTATTATCTTTACTTTGAGACTTTGCTTTATAACCTGCATCCTCTACTGCTTTGATAATATCTTCATCCTTGCAATCACCTTCAACAGCCATAGAGTTTGTTAAAAGAGAAACAGAGACACTTTTTACGCCATTTACTTTTGATACTGCCTTTTCAACTCTATTAGAGCAAGAGGCACAACTCATTCCACTAACAGAAAACATTCTCATCTCATTAACCTCTCGATGATAGTCATCGTTTCATCAAATATTTCCTCTTTTCCTTCTTTAATATCACGTGCAACGCATGTTCTTAAATGCTGAGATAGAATCTCACGTTCTAAAGAAAGAAAAGCTTTGCTAACAGCCGAAGATTGCATAAGAATGTCGACGCAATAACGGTCCGTCTCTATCATGCTTTTTATTCCTTTTATCTGACCTTCTATTCGACTAAGTCGATTCAAGAGATTTCTCTTTTCTTCTTCACTACGCTCTGTACTTTTATTTTCATTACAGCAAGGACATCCCATATTTATCTCCAATACCCCTTAAGGGTATTTTAAATATACCTATATGGGGTATATAGCGTCAATAGAAAAATTGCATTAAAGCAACATTTATGCTACTCTCACTAACATGGACGATTCGCTTATTAGAAATATAGGCATCATGGCACACATAGATGCAGGAAAGACAACAACTACAGAAAGAATTCTCTTCTATACAGGAGAAAATCATCGTATTGGAGAAGTAGATAACGGTGAAGCTACAATGGACTGGATGGAGCAAGAACAAGATAGAGGTATAACTATCACATCTGCTGCAACAACATGCTATTGGCATGATCACCAAATTAACATTATTGATACTCCGGGCCATGTTGACTTTACAGCTGAAGTTGAAAGAAGTTTACGTGTTCTTGATGGTGCAGTTGCTGTTTTCTGTGCTGTCGGTGGAGTTGAACCTCAGACAGAGACAGTTTGGAAACAAGCAAATACCTATTCTGTTCCACGTATTGCCTTCGTCAATAAGATGGATCGCCTTGGTGCTAATTTCTATCGTGTAATTGAAGAAATGAAAAAGAAGCTTGGCGCTAATGCAGTTCCTCTCTTCATTCCTGTTGGAGAAGAAAGCTCTTTTAGAGGCGTAATTGATATAATAAACGGTAAATACTTAACATTTTCTTCTCTCGACCAGGGAACAACAATTAACCAGGAAGATATTCCAGAAGAATACATTGAGAAATATGAGGAAGCAAAAGAAGCTATGATAGATAGTCTCTCATCTTTCTCTGATGAAATAACTGAACTCTACTTTGACGGCAAGGAAATCCCAACATCTCTTATTAAAGAAACAATAAGAAAATGCACAATTGAAGAAAAGATTGTTCCTGTCTTTGTTGGTTCTTCCCTAAAGAATATTGGAGTTCAAACTTTGTTAGATGGAATTGTTGACTACCTTCCATCTCCTTTAGATTGTCCTCCTGTAGAGATTATTAATGCTAAAAACCCAGAGAAGAAAGAGAAACTCTCTCACAATCCTAATGGGCCATTAGAAGCATTAATCTTCAAAATCCAAGTTGACCCACACTCTGGTCCACTATGTTTTGTCAGAGTTTATTCCGGCACACTCAAAAAGGGAGTATCTGTCTACAATATAAACAAAGGAAAGAAGGAAAGAATCAATCGTCTTGTCAGAATGCATGCTATGAGAGAAGATGATTTATCTGAACTCAAGAGTGGTGATATTGGTGTAATTATTGGCTTTAAGCTTGCACAAACTGGAGACACTATTGGTAATGAAAACCACCCTTACTTATTAGAGAATATGGTCTTCCCGACCCCTGTAATATCTGTTGCTATTGAACCTAATACAACTTCTGACATGGATAAGCTTCAAAAGGCATTAGAGACACTAGCAATGGAAGATCCAACCTTTACATACAAAGAAGATAGCGAAACAGGACAGCTACTTATCTCAGGAATGGGAGAATTGCACCTAGATGTTCTTGTAACGAGAATTACTAAGGAAATGAAGGTTGATTGCAGAGTTGGTAATCCACAAGTATCTTACAGAGAAAGCATTAAGGAAACTGTTAGCGGAACTGAAGAATACGACAAGGTCATTGCTAACAAAGAAAACTATGCTAAGCTTACACTAACTGTTTCCCCTTCTCCTGAGAAGAGTGGCAACAGCCTTACAATAAGTGCTAAGACTAGAGATATCCCTGAAGAGATAATTGATGCTATTAAAAATGGAATCAATGGTGCTTTCAACAGTGGTATTAAATATGGTTATGAGACAACAGATATCCACGTAGACATAGAGGATATTGATTACGACCCACTACGTGCATCTGTCTTAGCTTTCTCTAGCTGTGCAGCTCTCGCTTTTGATAAGCTTTGTTCTAGTGCTAACCCAGTAATTATGGAGCCTATCATGACTGTTCAAGCATCTGCTCCTAGCGAATACATTGGCGATGTAATCTCATCTATCACACAACGTGGTGGTATTGTAAGTAGCATGGAAAGCAAAGCTAGTGGCGATACTGTCATTGCAGAAGTACCTCTTAGAAAGATGTTTGGTTATACAACCGTACTGCGTTCATCAACTCAAGGAAGAGGATCATTTAGCATGGAGTTCGATCATTATAGCGAAAAGCCAGATGGATTAGGGTTCTAAGTTAACTTAAAACTTATAAGGTAAGGTTGGTACTTCAATCTTACCTTTTTTTATTTATCACTGAAGAAATACCTCTTTTTGGGCTCAAAATCATTTTTCTTTTGATTATTTTAAATAAAAGAAGAAAAGACTTAAAAATATTGCATATTTTGAAAGTTTCTTTTGACAACTAGAAAGACCACCCTTTAACATATTTGAGTATGCTTAATTACAAATAAAGGAGGTAATGATGAGCGTTGAAACAAAAGAAATCAGGAACATTGCTGTAGTAGGACACAATGGAACTGGAAAGACAAGTCTTGTTGAGCAGATGCTCTACTATACAGGAGCAATCGCAAAAGCAGAAAAGGTAGATAGTGGTAAGACAGTAAGTGACTATACTGAAGAAGAAATTTCTAGAAAAATTTCAGTACATACTTCATTAAATTCTACACAGTGGATGAATAAGACAATCAACATTCTCGATACCCCGGGTACAGCAGACTTTGTTGGAGAAGCAATTTGTTCATTCAGGACAGCTGAAGCAGCTATCATGACAGTTGATGCTAGAGATGGTGCTCAGATTGAAACAATCAAGCTTTGGAGAAGACTTGATCAGAGAAAAAAGCCTAGAGCTGTATTTATTAACAAGATGGATAAAGAGAGAGCAAACAGCAGAGATGTTCTCGATAATCTTGCAGAAGAATTCCATTCTAATTTTGCTCCAGTAACAATCCCTATGGGATATGCAGAAGAGTTTAAGGGTGTTATTAACCTTATTGAAAATAAAGCTTATTTTTTCAAAGAAAACGGTAAAGAAGAAGTAACTGACGTTCCAAGTGAATACGAAGAAAACGTCAATACATATAGAGAAGAATTAATTGAGAAGGCAGCAGAGGGTTCTGATGACTTAATTGAAAAGTACTTTGAAGAAGGAACTCTTAGTGATGACGAAATCAGACGTGGTCTTAGAGAAGGCTTGAAGAATGATTCTGTCGTACCTGTATTTGTCGGTGCTTCAGATAAGGGCAGTGGAATAACATCTCTCTTAAACTTCATTTCTAACAACTTCCCTTCTCCAGAAGGTATCTACGAATACATCATTAAAGAAGATGGTACAGAAGAAAGAAACTACCCTATCGGAGCCAAGAGCGTTGCTGAAGCATATTGCTTCAAGACAACTATTGACCAGTTCTCTGGAAAGTTAAGCTTCATCAAGGTTGTTAATGGCTTTGTTGGTCCAGATACAGACCTATATAACAACGAAGAAGGAAAGAAAGGAAGACCTGGTAAGATTTATAGAGCTTTAGGAAAGAAGCTTATCGAAATTGATGGATTAAACGCTGGTGATATTGGAATCATTACAAAGTTTGAACCTGCAAAGACTAACTCTACTCTTGTTGGCGATGCTCAAGATAAGATTAAGTTCATGGCTCTTAAGCTTCCACAGCCAATCTATGAACTTGCTATCTCTGCTTCAGATAAGAAGAGTGAAGATAAGATGAACGATGCTCTTCATAGAATTACAGAAGAAGATTTAACTTTCGAAATGAAGTTCAACGAAGAGACTAAGGAATCTATCATCGGAGGTATGGGTGAACTTCATATCAACATGATTCTCGATAAGATTAGAGAAAAGCAGAAAATCCAGATCAATACTAAGGTACCTAAGATTGCTTATAGAGAAACAATTACAAAAAAGAGTGGCCTTAGTGAATACTCACACAAGAAACAGTCTGGTGGACACGGACAGTTTGGTAGAGTTGTTATCGAGATTTCTCCTATTGAAAGAGGACAGTACTACTCTTTCGAAAACACTGTTAAGGGTGGAGCTATCTCTAAGGGTTATGTACCTGGAATCGAAAAAGGTATCCACGAAAAGATGGAAGAAGGCTTCTTAGCTGGCTACCCTCTTGTAGATATCGGAGTTAACCTTATCGATGGTAAGGAACACCCAGTAGACTCATCAGAAATGGCATTCAAACTTGCTGCAAAGGGAGCTATGGATGTTGCTCTTGCTAAAGCTGGATGCGTACTTCTCGAACCATATTGTAAGCTTGAAGTATTTGTTGACCAGGAATATCTAGGAGCTATTCTCTCTGACCTTTCAGGAAGAAGAGGAAGAGTTCTTGGACAGGAAGATATGGGTCACTTAACAAGCGTTAAGGCTGAAGTTCCAATGGCAGAACTACGTTCTTATGCTATTGATATTAAGAGTATGACACAGGGCTCAGGTTCATTCGAACTTGAATTTGACCACTATGAAACTCTTAATGGAAAGCTTGCTGATGATGTTATTGCAGAAGCTAAGAGAGAAAGAGAAGCTCAAGAAAACGCTTAAAGAATAGACTTAAGTTAATGCCCTCATTTTGAGGGCATTATTTATTTAAAACATAAACTAAATGAGCTATCTCACTTTTTTTCAAACCAAATTTCGTTGATTTGGTAATCTTTGTTCATTCCCTTTTGCTCAAACTTAGTTAATGGACGCCATGCAACAGGAGGAGCAAAATCGTAGAAAGGATTGAAAAGCATGGGCTCTGTATGAACAAGTTCTAAGACCTCATTAGCATACTCTTCCCAATCTGTAACAATGTAGATATAACCATTCTTTTTTAGCTTAGTTGCAAGAAGATGTAAGAATTCAGTATTAATTAGTCTTCTTTTATGATGTTTCTTCTTTGGCCAAGGATCAGGGAAGAATATATGAAAACCTGTAATTGAATTGTCTTCTATCATATTCTCAAGAACATCAATGCAGTTAAATCTCATGATTCTAACATTATCAATATTGTTACTGCCAATTTGAGATAGGAGCTTAACAAAGCCTTTTAAATAAACTTCAAGCCCTAGATAATTATACTCAGGCTTAAGAAGAGCCATTGAAGATGTCACTTCCCCATTGCCAAAACCTATTTCAATAATAACATCCTTACTGTTGCCAAAAACATCGCTAAAGTTTAATTTTTTCTTCTCAAAGAAGAGTCCATATTTAGGCATGTATTCTTTAACAATCTCTTTCTCTTTTTCTTCTAGAACATTATTGCGAAGAACATAGCTTTTAATAGTTCGCTCTTTTCCTTCTCTTACTTCAATCTTGCTAAGTTTTTCAAACAAAGTCTTATCTTCATCCATTTATTCCAATCTCCTAAGCGTTTCTAAAATTAACTGAGCCTTATCTTTTAAGGAAACTGTTCCAGTCTCTATCGTTAAGTGGTTAAATCTCTTTGGGTCTAGCTTTACTCTTCCATTAGAAAGCGAAATTAAAGATACAACCTTACTTGGATTAAGAATTGCAACTTGTGCAAATTCTACATCAATAATACCTCTATATTCTTTTAAAGAAGTAATCATAAGTTCTCGGCAAACAATCTTTATTTCAGCTATGCAGAATAGATTCTCAACCTCTTCACTCATCGTGCCATAGCGCGTATCTATCTCACTCTTTAATGCATCGAGCTGTGCCAAATTCTTAATAGAAGATATCTTTTTGTAGAGCTCAAACTTCTGAGAAGGATCTTTAATATAGCTATTAGGAATAAAGCCAGTATAATCAAGCTGAACAAGAGGCTCTATTGTCTCACTAGTCTTTTCTTCTGTGATTCTAGATATCTCCTCTTCAATAAGCTTCAGATACATATCAAGACCAACAGCTTCTAAGTGTCCAGACTGTTCACGTCCAAGAATATTTCCTGCTCCTCTGATTTCCATATCTTTCATAGAGACTTTGAAACCAGATCCTAGCTCTGTGTTTTCACTTAAAACCTTAAGTCTCTTGATAGCATCGCTCTTTAAGAGTCCTCCATCTGGGTAGAAGAGATAGCAATATGCCTTTCTATCACTTCTTCCAACTCTTCCTCTTAACTGATAAAGTTGACTAAGCCCTAATCTATCGGCTCTATCAACAATAATCGTATTTACATTTGGTATGTCGATACCGTTTTCAATAACAGTAGTTGAAACTAGAACCTGTACACCCTCATATATAAAGCGATGCATTACATCTTCCATTCTCTCTGCATCCATCTGACCATGAGCATATTCGATGATTGCTTCAGGAACTAGGCGTTTGAGACTCATTACGACCTCTTCTAAGTCTTCTACTCTATTGTGTAAATAGAAGACTTGGCCACCTCTCTTAAGTTCTTGAGTGATAGCATTCTTAATAAGTGTAGTATCTGCTTCGCCTATATATGTATCAATAGGAAGTCTTTCTCTCGGTGCTGTTGTTAAAAGAGACATGTCTCTTACTTTTAGAAGTGACATATATAGCGTTCGAGGGATAGGAGTAGCAGAAAGCGTTAACGAATCAATATTATGCTTCATCTGCTTAATCTTTTCTTTATCCTTAACACCAAAGCGCTGCTCTTCGTCAACAATTAAAAGTCCAAGATCTTTGAAAACAACATTCTTTGACAATATCTTATGGGTACCAAAAAGAATGTCTATACTACCGTTCTTCACCCCTTCAAGAACCCTTCTATTATCTTTAGCAGATACGAACCTTGTAGAAAGTCCACTTTTAACAGGAAAATCTTCAACTCTCTTTAAAAAGTTCTCATAGTGTTGCTGAGCAAGAATAACAGTTGGAGCTAAGAAAGCAACTTGCTTTCCTCCCATAATTGCCTTAAAGGCAGCACGGAAGGCTATCTCTGTCTTTCCGTATCCGACATCTCCACAGACTAAGCGGTCCATACATTTGTCGCTCTCCATATCTTTCTTTATCTCATCAATACACTTTAACTGATCAGGAGTCTCTGTAAATGGGAAAGAAGCTTCAAAGGAGACTTGCCAATCGGTATCTTTGCAAAAAGGAAAACCATGGCTTTGCTGTCGCATAGCATAAAGATGGACCAATTCAGAAGCAAGTATTCTAGCATTTTCTCTTGCTTTCTCTTTTTTCTTAGACCACTCTTTTGATCCCATCGTATCAAGTTTAGGTGGGCGTCCATCATTACCAATGTACTTTTGAACAAGGTTAGCTTGTTCAATTGGAACATATAAAGCTTCACCTTGGTTGTATCTAATCTTGATATAGTCTCGCTCTGTTTCTCCGCTTTTTACTCTATCAATCTTTTCAAATTGACCAATACCGTAATTAATGTGGACAACGTAATCTCCAGGCTTTAGAGAAACAAAGGAATCAAGAGGTGAAGAGACAGTTTCAACGAGCGTCTTTGCTCTTTTCTTGCGTCTGCCAAATATCTCTTGGTCAAGTATTACAGCAATCTTGCTTCCAGTAAGCATGAAGCCAGATTCTATATCTGAAACAGAGATATCGACATCAAGTGATTGTAAGACACTATCTAAACGCTGCTTTTGTATAACAGTTGGAGCTAAAACAAAGATTTTCCAACCATTTTTTATCATAGTAGATGCTTCGTCTTTAAAGAAGGTGACATTGCCAAAATATGAATGAGAAGGTTCCACTCCAAAGTGGAAATACTCACTCTTCATAATTTCATGGATCACAACGCCCTTCTTTAAGGAAGAGAAGAAATTTGGCCAAGAGAAGAGATATTCGTCTCTCGCAATCATATAGCCGTTCTTTCTGTATGCTTCTCGCTCTCTATCTTGTGCTTCATTCATTAGCGCTTTATACGAAGCATCTGTCTTTTCTTGTGACTTAATTATGAAGTAATCATCATCTCTTAAAAGAGTTGAGATGCTAATTATGTCGCTCTTTTGAATCTCCTCCTCTCCCATAAGTGGAACAGAGAGTCGACGAACGCTATTTTCATTTATTTGAGTTATAGAATTAAAAGAGACTATTCTCTCTATTTGATCCCAATCAAGATATACTCTGTAAGGTTTCTCACTAGAAAGAGGAAATACTTCTATAACTTCACCCTTAATGGCAAATGTGCCTTCTTCTCTAGCTTCATTGGTACGATAGTAGCCAGAAGAAGCAAGAAGAGAAGAGAATTTCTCTACATCTAAAGTATCGCCAGAAGAGAGCGTAAAGGAATAAGAAGAGAGTGCCTTTTCACTTAAAAAAGGAGAGACAAAAGATCGCAGAGAAAGGACAGCTAAAGCTTTCTTGCTTTCAATGAAGCGTTCCTCACTTTTTTTTCTATTACAATTTACTTTTTTCTCTATAAACTCCGAATAGAGCATTCTTCCGTCAGAGGGAATAAAAATAACAGGATATCCCTTTACTGAAGAAAGGGTTTCATATAAGGCTTTAGCTTCATCTTCTGTTGGACAAATGACAATAGTACGTCCTCCCCTTTTGTCTGCACATAGTTTGATAAACTCTGTAAGGGGATAGTAGTCTAGCTCATCACACTCAATGACTTGATCACTGTTATTTAAGTATGTCTTGTAAGCTTGGCTACTCTTGATATATTCTAAGATTGCGTTTTCAAGAAGCATATTTAAAGAGAACTATAACAAATTATTAAGGTGTACTTCAATGTTACTTAGTCATTCAAAATTCGAAATACTAAAAAATGAGATAAAAGAATGTGGGGATTGGGCAAAAGAAAAACAATCATCACTTTCGGTTAGATATAAAGAGGATAAATCTCCTGTAACAGAAGTAGATATGACAATATCACACAAGATAATAGCCTTAATAAAAGAGCTATTTCCCGATTGTGCAATTATCAGCGAAGAAGAGATAACAGAGAACAAAGAAAATGCGCCATATACATTTGTTTTAGATCCAATAGATGGAACAGATATGTATTCTCAAGGTCTTCCTTCTTTCTGCACAGCTCTTGGCATATTAGACTCAACCTTTAATCCTGTTGGAGCAATTATCTATGCCCCGCGCTTTGGTAAAGCAACAGATAAAGGACTCTTTTTATCACTTTATCCCGGAGAAAAGCCTTTTATAAATGGAAAAGAATTAGAGCTAGAAAGTAGCAAAAGCGAGATATATCAAATAACGCTCTCTTCCTCCTTAGTTAAGCACATAGACTTTACCAACTATGAAGGCAAAATAAGAATGTTTGGCTCTCAAATATTACAAATAGTAGCGCCTCTAATCTTTATTAATATATCATGCTCAATTAGCGAACCTTGTTATATCTGGGACTACTCAGCGTCTCACGCAGTAATCAAGTCTCTTGGCTATGATTTATATAAGCCAAATTTAGAGCCTTTTACTTATTCAGAGTCTTTCTTAAAGCGTAATCGTGCAGAGTATGTTCTATATGGAGGTGAAAAAAGCAATGTTGAAAAGCTTATTCACTTATGTCCACTTAGGAACAGTAATGAGAGAATAATCCACTATTGAAAAATAGCGTGTTAAGTCATTTACAAAGCTATCTCTTACAACAAGAGTTAAATTAACGTCCTTTTTAGAGAGAAGCATTTTTATTGTGCGAGAAAAGCCCCGCCCATCCATCTCCATTTTTCCGCATTCATCTAAAATAATAGATTTGCCTTTTGAATCAAGCAACGAAGTATATACTTCGTCAAAAAGGGCCTCGTTTACATACCAGTTCTTCCACTTATGGGAAAAAACAGGACGAGGAGACAACAAAAGCTTTTCTTCCTTTGTCGAAAGATTTAAAAGAAAGTATTCGTCAGCTTTATGCAGTGTCACATAGCCAATGTATGTAGGATTATGAGAAAAGAGAGAAAGAGCGTATGTTGTCTTTCCACTTCCCTTCTCCCCTGTAATTATCTTACAACTCTTCATCAAAGAATGCCTGGAGTACAGAGTAAGCTTGTAATGAATCCTTACGCTTAATAATAAATGTTAAGACATTAAGAGTAGAGACAATTTCATAGATATTAATGTTTTCCCAAGCAAGCTTACGCGTTGCTAGGTATGTTATACCAGGAGTCTCTAAGAAATTGTTATCCTTAAATGAAATAGTTAAAGCAACCATATCGAGCTCAGAGTTAATAACATTTTCATTTTTAAGTATTCCATCTAAGACATCTTTGTACTTATCTGAGATAGTAACAACAATTTCGTAATCACTAAGGGATATATTAATAAAATCACCATTCTCACTTTTAATTATGTTATATAGCTTTGGAATGTTAGCAATAAAGGAGTTAGAACGCTTAATATTTACATCATAAATATTAGTCTTCATTGAAATTTCGAAGTCAATCTTATTCTTTTTCTTTTCAATATGATTAAGTTTCTTTAAATCTTGAGTATATCTTCTAATCGCCATTACTATTGCGGCACTAGATACCTCTGAGCCATAAAGAGCTTCGACTTTAGGTTTAATAAAGACGGCTAAGTTAGAGTATGAAATAACCTCTTGGATTAACATTTCCGAAATAAACGGAGAACGATTGATTATTTCCTTAACATAAAAAGCAACACTACTAGCCATAAGAAACCCCTTTACTGTTATAAAATTAACTATATGTTATTAAAAAAACATAAAATTAGCAAGAAGTAACATAAAAAGATGATATTCCCTTTTAAAAAAATTGATATACTAAAGCTATGAATTGTCCAAAGTGTGGTTCTGACCACGATAAAGTATTAGAGTCTCGTTCAAACAAAGAAGGAACAGCCATTAGACGTAGACGTCTATGTCTATGTTGTGGCTATCGATTTACTAGCTATGAGCATATCGAAAGAAAGCCTATTGTTGTAATAAAAAAAGATGGGAAGCATCAGACATTTGAACTTGCTAAAGTTGAAAGAGGAATTAGAACCTGCACTGAAAAGCTTCCTATAGAACAGAACGAAATCGAAGATACCCTAAAGGCCATCGAAGACGAAGTATACTCTATTGCCCAGAACAATAAAAACACTATAACAAGCATGGAGATTGGCGAGACTACGCTTAGGCATTTATATAAAATGAGCCCAGTAGCCTACGTCCGTTTCGCCGCAGTCTACCGAGCTTTCGATACCCTCGATCAATTCATCCATGAAATAGAGGAATTGACACACTAGAGCCTCTGAACATCGAACCACTTACCTGTCTGACTAAGATTAATTTCGTCATTTAGATGCTCAGGCTTTAATATTTCATTAGCAGAATCTAGTGAGAAGTTATCTGTCATTCCTGCTACATAGTCGATAATCATACGCTTATCTGTCCCCTCTTTTTCCATATAAACTGGGTACATTTCGCTAATATGATTATAAAAACCTGCAGCAAGCATATTCTTTTCATCCGCATAGCCTTTTTCATTTAAGTGGTATGAAGAATAGAGATCTTCCAAGTAATCGATGATTAAATTTAAAAGTCTAGAGAAATAACGAGTATATCCATTAAGAATCTTAGAGCGATAGATGTGTTCATAATTAAATGCACTCATAAGTTCTACAGCTTCAAATACTTCATCTGAAAAGCCAATTCCAGTCTTGTTATTAGCTCCAACAATCAAGTCGTTGATAAGAGAGGTAATAATCTGACTATTTGTACTTCCAATTCGTTCTCTAACAAGCTCCGGAAGCTCTTCGTCTTTGATTATTCCGAGTCTGCAAGCATCTTCGAAATCTCTACCTAAATATGCGATAGAGTCTGAAAAGCGAACAACAACGCCTTCATATGTTGTAGGAATAAGGCCTTGCCTAGAATGAATAGTATCAAAATCTTTTATTTCAAAGGTGGGAATCATTCGCTTTTTAAGGCTCTCGCCATTATGAGAAACAATGCCATCTCTTACTGCATATGTTAAGTTTAGGCCTTTGCCCTTATTAGCAAGAAACGTAATTACTCTTAATGAGTTAACTTCATGCTCAAATGGAGGAAGTCCCCTCTTTTGTGACAGATCTGAAACTATCTTTTCTCCTGTATGACCAAAAGGAGTATGGCCTAAATCATGGCCCATTCCAATGGCCCATGCAAGTTCGGTATCTAGACCCAAAGGGCGACAAATTGTCGATGCAATAGAAGCAACATGTAATACATGCTCCATTCTTGTGCAAATATGATCATTGCTTGGCGCATAGAATACTTGAGTCTTATGCTTAAGACGCCTAAAAGCTGATGAATGGATTATAGCTGTCGTATCACGAAAATAAGAGCCACGAATATCCTCTTTTCTCTCTTTTTCCCTCTGTTCAAGTAACGTTGAAGAAATCTCATTTATTAATTTTTCCACTTCTTGAGCCTCACTTAATAATATATAATACAGGAATAGGAGATAAATGTGTTAAATTTAATTGTTCCATTACTAGCCCTACTACTTTCCTTTTTATCTTCTCTTGCTTCTCTACGTTATTTTTTAACAAGAAATGGTCGAATATATTGGATTATACCCTTTATCATCTCAATTATTCTTTTTTACCAAAATCTAAGAGTCCTTCTCGATTATGCAGATACTCTCTCGCCATTTCCTCTTACTTTTGACACGGTTCTTCCTCTAGTCTTATCAATACTTTGGTATGCTATGATTCAAGCCTTCCATTTCGCCTTAAAGACAGAGCGTGAATACAACAAGTATGTGGAGGAGTCTAGAAGGACATACAATGAGGCTCGATTCATTAACCTTATGGAAAAACGCAAAACTAAAAAAGAGATTGAAGAAAAGAAGAGTGAAGTTAATAACAAGCCAAAGGAGATTCACATTCCTCTCTATTCATTTCCACCTGAGAAAAAGTAGTTTTTCTTTAGTTGCTTTTTTGTTAAAATAGCAATTTGAAAAAAATGAAGAATATCTTTTTTGTAGGCTTAAAACATTCTGGAAAGACACTTTTTTCTCACATCGTTGCCTCTCACCTTTCTTTAAGGTGCTTTGATTTAGACGAGCTTATTTTAGACGATATAGATCTTTCTATTAGAGATTTCTATAAAAAATATGGCAAAGATGCATTTATGGAAAAAGAAAAAGATGCATACAACAAACTAAAGAAAAAAGAAGATGAAGGCTACATTCTTTCTTTAGGCGGAGGTGTTTCTGACAACACTCCTCTTATGGAAGAGCTAAAAAAGGATGGAGTAATTGTCTATTTAGAAAGAGAGGAAGAAGATATGCTTCCCTTCATTCTTAAATCTGGTATTCCTCCCTTCCTAGATAAAGATAATCTCACCTCTTCTTTTCATGATCTCTACGAAAGGAGAGATATAATATATTCTTCCTATGCTTCTTTAATCATTGAACTCGGAAGATATGGAGACAAAGAAAAAACAGCAAAACTCATAATAGATAGGCTCAAGGAGAATGGTTATGTCTAATAATAGCTTTGGTCGTTTATTCTCATTTACAACTTTTGGCGAATCACATGGAGAAGCACTAGGCGTTGTCATAGATGGTTTTCCATCAAATGTTAAGATTGATTACAGCCTTATTAGCGAGTTTTTGGCACGTCGACGCCCCGGGCAAAGTAAGGCAACAACACAGCGCCAAGAAAAAGACGAATACAAAATCCTCTCTGGCGTATTTAATGACCATTCAACTGGCGCTCCTATATGTGTTGTTGTATTCAATACAGATCAAAGAAGCAAAGACTACTCTAATTTAGAGCACTCTTTCAGGCCAGGTCATGCTGACTATACATATTGGGCTAAATATGTAAACCGTGATTACCGAGGAGGCGGACGCAGTAGTGGCAGAGAGACTCTCGCTAGAGTTATTGCTGGCGCCTTTGCTATGATGGTACTGAAAAAATACAACATTTCAATTAATTCTTGTGTATCATCTATCGGTGAAATTGAAGCTACTGACTATGAGTTTAAGCCACCTTTTGCTCCTCCTCTATTTGCTCCTGAATGCAAGCAAAAAACACTAATGGAGGCAAAAGTGGAGGAAGTTAGAAAAGCTGGTGATAGTATAGGTTCAACAGTAAGGTGTGTTATTTCAGGTCTCCCTGTTGGACTTGGAGAGCCTACCTTCGATAAGCTAGATGCCATTCTTGCACATGCGGCTTTCTCTCTTGGTGCAGTTAAGGGTTTTTCTCTAGGCTCAGGCTTCAATAGCTCTAAAAAAAGAGGAAGCGAAAACAACGATGAGATCTTTATAAAAAATGGAAAACCGTACTTTAAGACTAATAATTGTGGTGGAATCTTAGGTGGCATATCGAATGGAGCAGATGTAGACTTTACAGTCTTCTTTAAGCCAACCCCTTCAATTAGCCTTCCTCAACATACTATTAACGATAGAATGGAAGAAGAAGAGCTAATTGTTACAGGACGCCATGATCCAGTTATTGGTCCAAGAGCAACAGTTGTTGTTGAAGCAATGAGTGCTTCTGTAATACTAGACTCACTTCTTATATGGAAAAGCTACCAACATGAATAATTACGATAGACCATTAATGGTTCAAAGTGATAGGACAATGCTACTTGATGTCCATTCGCCATCATTTGACGAATGCAGAAAAGATATTATTGCTTTCTCATCTTTGATTAAGAGCCCTGAACATATACACACATATAGCCTTACGCCTCTTTCAATTTGGAATGCAATATCTTCAGGAAAGACGGAAAAAGATATCATTAGCGCATTAAAAAAATGGTCTAAATATGAAATAGATGAAAGAGTTCTATTCTTCATTAGCGACACATCATCGCGCTATGGCCTAATTGAAATGAAGGAAAATGATGATAAGTCATACCTTTTAAAAGTAAAGAATCATAGTGTTGCTATTTTATTAAAAAAAGATAAGACGCTTTCACCTCTTCTTTCATCTTCAGATAAAGAAGACTGCTTTACATTCGATAAATTGAATAGAGGAACAATTAAGGTGCTTCTTATAAAGCTAGGCTACCCAGTTGTTGATTCTATTCCATTAAAGCAAAGTGACTTTGTCGACATAAAACTAAATGAGAGTTTGTCTATCAGGCCATACCAAAACGATGCACTAAAGGCCTTTGTTGACGGGGGCTCTTATGGCACCGTCGTCCTTCCTTGTGGCAGTGGTAAGACTATTGTTGGCCTAATGGTTATGGCAAAAGAGAAGACAAAGACTCTTATTCTTTGCCCTAATGTTACATCTGTTCATCAATGGATCAGAGAGATAACAGAAAAAACCAACATCAAAAGAGAAGATATTGGCGAATACACAGGTAGCGAAAAAGAGATAAAAGATATAACAATTTGTACCTATCAAGTTTTAACCTATTCGGTTAAAAGTCCAGACGAAAAGAGCGACGAAAAAATATATCCTCACTTCAATATTTTTAGAGAGAATAATTGGGGACTCACTATTTACGATGAAGTCCATATGCTTCCTGCCCCTATTTTCAGGATAACAGCGGAATTCCAATCAATAAAAAGACTGGGCCTTACAGCAACGCTAGTTAGAGAGGACCACAAAGAAGAAGAGGTTTTCTCACTTGTAGGGCCGAAGAGAATAGATATTCCTTGGTCTGAATTAGAGAAAATCGGCTTTATTGCTAAAGCTTACTGTCATGAAATTCGAGTTAGCTTAGATAAGGAAGAAGAGACAGAATACGCACTCTCTTCTCGTATCGACAAGTTTAAAATTGCATCGCAAAACAAAAACAAAATGGCGGTTGTTGAAAAATTACTAGAAGAGCATAAAGACGATAAAGTAATTATAATTGGCCAATACTTGGATCAGTTACAATACTTAAAAAAGCGCTTTGACTATCCTTTAATTACCGGCAGTACGTCCAATAAAACAAGAGACGAACTATATAATAAGTTTCGTAATGGAGAGATAAAAACACTCATTGTTAGTAAGGTTGCTAACTATGCAATAGATCTTCCTGATGCCAATGTTCTTATACAAGTATCTGGAACATTTGGCAGTAGGCAGGAAGAGGCCCAGAGACTAGGAAGAATACTTAGGCCAAAGGAAAAAGCAAGCCACTTTTATACTATAATTACAGAGTATTCCGTAGAAGAAAATGCTGCATTAAATAGACAGAAATTCCTCTCTGAGCAGGGCTACAGCTACACCATAGAGAAAAGAGGCTAAGATGAGCAAGAAGAGTAAGCTTTCTTTAATTACACCAAAAACATCTGAAAAGCTTCGCTATTCATTCTTCCATAAGGATGGAGATATTAGCTATTTAAAAAAGCTCGGGCTAATTGATGAAAGAATTGAACTTACAGATGATGGTAAAAAAGTATTCTCTTTCTACCCATTCTATGGAAAAGGGGAAGAGAGACGAGAGTATTTTCCTTCATCAATTTTCTCTTACATCTTTACTCTTGTTTTAGACGATGAACTACAATACAAAAAAAGTACTAACTACCCTAACCTATCAACATTGTTTCCGTCATATGATGAGAAAGAGCTCAGTTATTTTATCAACCTAATTCTTTCTTCGCTTGTAAAGATTAATGTTTTGTACATTGAAGATGATAAATATAGAGCTAAGACAAATGTGATAAAAGAGTTCATGGACTTAGAAACAATAGATCGAGTTACATATCTTCTTTCACCTCTCCTCGATAGCGATCTAGTTAGTGTAAAAAAAGCGCTATCTCTAGTGCGCTACATAAACTCATTATCAATTAATGATTGGAAGAGAGTCGAAGACGAAATCTTCTTTCTTACTTCTCTTCGTCTTAATTGGGATATCTTAATAAAATGCTTTCTTCTTACACAAAAGGATAATGCATTAACTAGCACTATTCTAGAAGAAAAGAAGGAAGATAAAGCTGTAGTGGGCTCAGATTTTTCAATCACTTACTCTATCTTTAATGATAGCAGGATCTTCTTTTTTGCCTCTCCTATAAGAATGGAAAGCATTAGAGAATGGCTAATAACCAAGTCTTCTATAAAGAGAGCCTTAGATAACAATTACACCAAAGACGAAATCATCTCGTATTTAGAAAGCATCGCCATATTCCCAATTAATACTACCGTTATTAGTAGAATTAGTGACTGGGTTGATGAATACAAAGCAATAGAGATTACTAATTGTACTCTTTTGACTGTCTCTCAGCGTTATATTCCCCTCTTTTCTCTTCCAGACATTTTAGAATATGTTATTCAATCGCCACTTCCGGGCTACTACATAATGAAAAGCGAAGGCGAAAAGAAATGGCGTAAAGCACTTTCATCTTATGGTATTGAAATGCTTCCCTCAACAAAAGGAAATAAGTTTTCTAAGGAAAGAGAGGAAGTAACGCTCTCTCCTATCCCCCCAGTCTATCCTTTACCAGAAAGGAGAGAAGTACCATTTTGCGAGGAAGAATTTAACGCTCTCCTTTCTAAAACAAAGAATGAATTAGAGAGAAGACTTGTTTTATTTAACTTATCTTTCTCTTACCCTATCTCATATACACTAATTGATGGCCTAGACTACACAAAAAAGAAAAAAGAAGCAGAAAAGGCAATTCTTTCTTCCTCTTCTCTTGTTATTGTTGACATCGCTTTAAACTACTACTTTGTAAAACCAAATAGAATTGTCGACGACACACTCTACACAGATAGTGGAGAGTGCTTGATATCAAGAATATGGAGCATTGGCATTTGCGACAGCGTTATTCTTGAAAAGGATTTAAATCCTTTGGATAGTGATAGCCTGTAAATGCCTCAAACTGTAGTTTTCCTTGAGAGAAGAGCATATCAAGTCCAAAACGTAGCGAGCATCCCTTTTTCTCAGCTTCCTTTAAAAGAGCAGTATATCTTGGTTCATAGATGATATCATAAACAATTTCTTTTCCTGTAAAAGAGAAGTTAGGAATAGGATTATCTTTTTCGCTATTTAGACCAACCTTGGTTGTTTGTACGATTAAATCTGCCCAACCTTCATATTTCTTAGCATTTTCAAGACTATCATATTGAGAATTGCTTTTTCTTGCTAAGTCATGGGCCTTTTCTACAGTTCTATTAAGAATAGTAACCTTAACACCTCTATTAGTTAATGCCCAACAAATTGCATCAGCAGCACCACCTGCGCCAAGTACAAGCGCTGTCTTAATCTTTCCGTTATCTAAGTCATTTTCAATTGGAGCTAAGAATCCATAGTAATCTGTATTGGTTCCCTTCCACATATTAGGGACTCTAATAACAGTATTACATGAACCAATTTGCTTTACTTCACGAGTAATGTTACCAAGGTATTTCACTATATCAACTTTAAAAGGAACAGTGACAGAGAAACCTCTCATTCTTAAAAGCTCAGCGAGCATTAAGAAGGATCTAATTGACTCAGCTAAAAATGGAACATAAATCGCATTGTAGTTTATTCTATGGAAGCCTGGGTTATGTATCATAGGAGATAGAGAATGACCTACAGGATTTCCAACAACGCCATATATACCTGTTCTATCATCAACCCTATCTGCTCTATATAGCTCTTTTAAAGACTTGACGCTAATCATTCCTGGAGCAATCGCTTTAACAGAGCAACCAAAGGTTAAAATAGAACCCATTTTTTTATAGAGAATTCTAGTACAAACGCCCCATTCTCCCATACCTATAACAATCTTAGGAACATCCCTTAGTTCGTTATTAATTCTAAAGAGCGTAATAATGTCACTTGTAGAACGAGGAGTTACAGCAATCTTTGCAATATCGCCACGCTTAGATAGAGACAAAATGTGGGAGAAAATATCTTCCGGTACCCCTTCAAAATCATGAAAGGATCTAATTATCTTAACACCCTTCTCTCTAGCCTTCTCTTCAACATCTGTTTTTTTGACATCATCTTCGATATCTACATAGCTAAAATTACCATTTTCTAGTGTAGATATTAAAAGGTTTCTTCTTGTTCTTTCTTGTCCCTTGGCTTTACCACCATCAAGGACTCTTCTACAAGTAAGAATAACAGGAATATCAACAAGAGAAGGAAAACGATATGCCTTCTTCACTTCCTCAAGAGAGAGTAAATCCAACCTCAGTTCACAAATATCTATATACGGTCTATTATCTCTGACTTCCTTAAGATTATGCTCTATGGTCGGTCCAGATAGTGTTAGGCAAATCACTCTAAACTCCTTGGCTTTCAATTTTAGAACAAATAGAAATTACATTCAACCTCAAAGATAATTGCTACTTCCACTCTTCATCTAGAATCGTTAAACTTTCTATGGTGAAAAAATGAAGAATTTACAGGTGCAAGAACTAAAGCTATCTTTTGGAGATAGAGAAATATTAAAAGACATCTCATTCAACATGAATGAGAAAACTCGAGCTTGTCTATGTGGTGCAAATGGATGCGGAAAGACAACCCTCCTTAAAGCATTAACAGGTATTATTACTCCAGATAGCATCTCACTCTCCATAACTAAAAACTGTCGTTTTTCATATCTAGCTCAGTCAAATGTCGATTTGGGAAACAAGACTATCTACCAAATAGCAGAAGAAGGCTACAAGAGATTTGAATCTATTGTTGAAGAGATTGATAGACTTGGAGAAAAGACAAATGGAGACGAGAAGACAGCTTTAGCTGCAGCTGAAAGAATTGGAGAGTTACATGACGAATTGATTTCGTCTGGCTACTACAACAGAAAGACTCGAATAGAGACAATTCTTTTAGGCCTTGGTTTTGCTACTTCAGATTTTATTCGTCCTAGCACTGAATTCTCTGGTGGCTACCAAATGAGAGCAGCGCTAGCTAGAGTTCTAGTAGAAAACCCAGATTTTCTCTTTCTTGATGAACCTACAAACTACCTCGATATCGAGGCCCTAACATGGCTAGAAGGCTACCTTAAAGGCTTTCCTGGTGGACTCATGGTTGTATCACACGACCAAGACTTTCTAGACTACCTTGTAAATGAAGTATATGAACTCTTTGATGGCAAGCTTACACGCTATAGTGGAAACTATTCAAAGTATTTAGTACAAAGAGAAGAAGAAATTGAAGCACTAAAGAAAGAAGCGAAAAGACAACAAGAAAGGATAGAGAAAACTGAAGAGTTTATTGAACGCTTTCGATACAAAGCAACAAAGGCTAAGCAAGTACAATCTAGAGTAAAAGCATTAGAAAAGGAAGAGCTAATCGAGGTTCCTGGACACTTAAAGAAACTCCATTTTTCATTTCCACCCTGTCCTCACTCAGGTAATATCGTACTAAAAGTCGAAAATCTCTCGAAAAGCTATGGCGAGAATATAATTTATCATGACTTTTCATTTGTAGTAAAAAAAGGTGAGCGCTTAGCCATTACTGGCCGTAATGGTAAAGGTAAGTCTACTCTACTTAGAATTTTAGCCTCTGCAGATAAAGAGTATTCTGGAGAAGTAAAAGAAGGAGAAGGCGTAATTAAGGGCTATTACGCCCAAGAAGCAGAGTCTACTCTTATTGATTCAAATAATTTAATAGAAGAACTACAGAGAGTTTCAACTGTTTCAGATGAGCCAAGATTACGTAACCTCTTGGGAGCTTTCCTTTTCTCCAATGATGATGTTTTTAAGAAAGTTTCAGTTTTATCTGGAGGAGAAAAATCACGCCTTGCGCTACTAAAGATATTAATCCATCCATCTAACCTTCTCTTATTAGATGAACCAACTAACCATCTCGATATTAATTCAAAAGACATGCTTCTTGAGGCTCTCGAGAAATATGATGGGACTGTTGTATTTGTCTCTCACGATAAGCACTTTATTAAGAATCTTGCAACTCGCATCCTCTATATCTCAGATAATGGACCAATCTTCTTTGATGGGGACTATGAGTACTTTGAACGTAAGCTTGAAGAAAAGGAGGCTCAATGGAAGGTAGAAAGAGAAGAGGAAAATAAGAGTAACGAAAAGGAAAAGAAAGAAGTTTCCTCTTATTCTGAGATGAAGGCGAAGAAGAATAGAATAAACATTCTTAATCGTGAAATGGACAAGATAACAGAGAGAATTGAAGAAGTAGAAGCCCTCATAAAAAGTAAAGAAGAGGAAAGCTCAAGAGAAGATGTCTACTCATTTAGTGACAAAATAAAGAAAGTATTAGACGAAAAAAAGAAAGCAGAAGAAGAAAGAGATAGACTTGAAAATCTTTGGCTTGAAAAGGAAGAAGAAAAGGAAAGTTTATTAAATGAATAAAGTTATAGAACCAACATCAGATCAACTCCTCTTTTCATCCCTTTGCCCTACTCTTGTCCTTTGCTCTACTTCTCCAAATAGAAAAAAGCTTTTAGAGTGTGGGGGCTCTTCTGTCTCTGTCTTTTCTCCTCTTACTGACGAAAAAACAGATGGACTAACGACAGAAGACGCAATGAAAAAGAATGCTAGAGAGAAGATAGAATGTTATCTAAACTCAAAGGAATTTGATCCATCTCAAGTTGCTATTAGTGCCGATACTCTTGTAGAGATAGATGGCCTCTTACTTGGAAAGCCAAAAGACAAAGATGACGCATTTTTAACTCTTTCTATGCTGAGCGGAAAGGTACAAAAGGTATATACAGGCTGTGCCATCTTCATTCCTGAAAGTGGACTTTTTATCTTTTGTGATAGTGCTCTTGTTAAGTTTCATTCTCTTTCAAAAAAGGAAATTGAAGATTATATAGAAACAAACGAATGGGTCGGAGCTGCAGGTGG
>DHMZ01000082.1:3063-4482 GCA_002406055.1 Spirochaetales bacterium UBA4629 | reverse complement strand
TTTACAGTAGTTGGACTTCCACTAAAAAAGCTTATTCAAATTATCCAAGAAGCTCGTCGTAGTGCTCCAAGCCAAGCTGTAAAATCTTCGTAATGTGGTCATCCGATAGACGATAGATTATATTTCTTCCGTCTTTTCTAAATCTAACTAAGCGAGATGCACGAAGTAACTTTAGCTGCTGCGAAACTGCGCTTTGGCTTATTTTTAATGCGTCAGATATTCCATTTACGCCACTCTCTTCTTCTTGCCAAAGATAAAAGAGAATCCTTAATCTTGTTGGATCTCCAAAAACTTTGAAGAAATCTGACATATCTACAATTTCTTCGTCTGTAATTTTTATATCTGCCATTTGCACCTCAATATGACTTTTTATTATAATAAAACAATATATAAGTGAAAAGTGACGAATAGGTAAAAAGAAATGACTATAGATAAAGAAAAAGCAAAAATAATTCTAGAAGATGACAAAGTATTTAGTTGCAATGTAATTCATGACAATATGGGCTCAAAGAGTCTAGATATTTCAGGTTTAAGAAAGGAAACTGGCTATATTACATATGACCCAGGATTCATGAATACTGGCTCATGCATGTCATCAATTTGCTTTGTGGATGGAGAGAAAGGCATTTTGCGCTATCGTGGCTATAGCATTGAAGACTTAGTTGCTAAATGTGATTTTATTGAAGTAGCATACCTCATGGTTAAGGGCGTTCTTCCAAACAAAGAAGAGCGAAACAAATACCAAATGCTTCTTAATAGACATAGCCTCCTTCATGTCAACATGAAAGAATTTCTTCGTGCCTACCCATCGGACGCTCATCCTATGAGTATCCTTGTTGCGATGATTGCATCTCTATCTGCTTTTTACCCAGAGTTAGAAGAGAGAGATCCAGAAGAAAATATCGACTTAACTGTTACAAGATTAGTCTCAAAAATGAGAACAATCGCTGCATATATCTACCGCCAGATGAATGGACTAGAATTCATTGATCCTAAGTATGAATATTCATATTGCGAAAACCTCTTAAATATGATGTTTCATACTTCCGTCAATGGTTATGAGCCAAATCCTGTTCACGTAAAAGCTTTAAACCAACTCTTAATCATCCATGCAGATCATGAACAGAACTGTTCAACAACAGCTGTCCGTCTTGTTGGCTCTTCAGAGGCTAACCTATACGCTTCTGTTGCTGCAGGATGCTGTGCTCTTTGGGGACCAAGACATGGGGGTGCTAATATGGAGGTTATGAATATGCTTACAAAAATTAAGAATGATAACCTCTCAATAGATAAAATAATTGAAAAAGCAAAGGATAAAAATGATCCATTTAGACTTTCAGGTTTCGGTCACAGGGTTTATAAGACATTTGACCCAAGAGCAAAAATTGCAAAGAAGATTTGCCTAGAAGTCATGGAAAC
>DHMZ01000082.1:0-2915 GCA_002406055.1 Spirochaetales bacterium UBA4629 | reverse complement strand
TTCTATACAGGAATAACATTTAGAATGCTTGGTATTCCAGCTTCTCTTTATACTGTTATGTTTGCACTTGGCCGACTTCCTGGTTGGATTGCACACTACCTAGAATGGAAGCATGACGAATACATGAAAATTGGACGCCCTAGACAGGTTTATACTGGTTATCCACTAAGAGAGGTAACTCCAATAGATGAACGCTAAAGCTATTGTTTTTGATTTCAACGGCACTCTATTTTTTGATTACAAAGAGAACTTAGATGCATGGAATATTATCTCTAAAAAATATAGAGGTAGAGAATTTTATAGCGAAGAGTATGACTCTTTAATGGGGATGACAGATCCTTGTGTTGTAAGAGCTATGAAAAACGATGTTTCAGATGAAGAGGCTTATCAAATAGCAAATGAGAAAGAAGAGCTTTATCTAAAGCTCTGTAAAGAGCGTAAGCTTACTCTCGTTAAAGAAGCTGTCGAGTTTATAAAATACGTTCAATCCTTGTCTATAAAGACAGCAATTGCATCATCTGCACCTAAAGGGAATATGGAGTGGTATTACAATAACCTAGGCTTAGATAAGCTTTTTAAAAGGGATGAGATAATATGTGATCCTCCTGGATTAAAATCTAAACCAGAACCAGATATCTTTCGTCTTGCTCTTAAAATAGTAGGCATTAGTGCTGAAGATGCTATTTGTTTTGAAGATTCTCCTGGTGGCCTTAAAGCAGCACTTAGAACTCCTTTTAAAAAGACTATTGCCGTTCTTTCTCCTGGAATGAGTGAAGAAAAACAATGTGCTTTTGTTTCCCCTATTTCTTGGTCATGTATTCTTGAGCATAAAGACGAAATAATAAAGCTATGAAGATTGATAAAATCGAAATTAATGAGATAAAAAAAGTAAATTCTATCTATGAAATAGCTAGAGAGTATATGAAAGAAACTAACAACCCAACTCAATGGGGAGACAAATACCCTCCTCTCTCTCTTATTGAAGAAGATATTCTCTCTAACCGTCTCTATGGAGTAAGAGACGATGATAGTTCTCTTATCGCAGTCTTTGCGATTTCTAATGAAGAAAAAGCTTACGACAACTGTAACTTTTGGCATAGCAATAGTCCTTATATTGTAATTCATCGTGTTGCTTCAAATGGTAAAATAAAGGGAGTTACTAAGCTTATCTTCAACTATGCTTTAACAAAATTTAATTACATTAGAATAGATACACACAAAGACAATAAAACAATGCAAAATGCTCTTATTTCTTACGGTTTTAAAGAGTGTGGAATAGTGTTTTACGAAAGAGATAATAAAAAAGAAGAAAGAATTGCTTTTGATTACTTTAATACTAATTCTTTGTAGGTAAAATAATTAACCAAAACTTATATTATCTATTTTCTTCCTTTATTGATAAAGATTATCAAAAAGACTAGTTTTGTTTGATTTCAAACAGACATTAATAACAGTTTGTTTTATTTTAATGAGAATAATTATCATTAAATGGAGATTAAACTATGAAAAAGACAATTCTTACTACTTTGCTTGCTCTTTTATTGTTAATTCCTGTATTCGCTGAAACAGTTAATGCGAGCAAGAACATCGATGTTTTCCTTGAACTTGGAATGACTCCAAACTATTTATTCGAAGTATCAAGTATAGATATTGGAGATCAAGCTACTGAAATTACAGATACAACAATGTCAATTGGTCTTAGTGTTGATAAAAATAACTTAGTTCTTCTTAAAAAGACAGGCTACTATTTCTCTTATGTTTTCACAGAATTTGAAAATGTAAAAATGAGTGTAAGTACAAATGGTGATTTAACTACAACTAATAATCTTGTTGAAGATGAAGAAGCAAAAAAAATTCCATATGTATTGTATGTAACAGATAGTAAATCAATTAATTCTACAACTGGTGGTACTATTGATCTTTACCAAACAGAAAAAGCAGCAAGCAAAATCGATGAGAGAGTCAGTGGCTCAATTGCATTTGAAATAAGACCTGTTGAAGGAAAAGAAAGCATAAAAAATAAAGCAGAAGGAACATACAATTCAACTCTAAAACTAACTGTTGAATCTGTTTAACCAAGGATTTAAAAAATGAAAAACAAATTAACTTTAATTCTATTGTTAGTACTTTCTGTTAGTTTGTTTGCAACCGTTTCTGAGAGTAAGGATATTAACTTATCTCTTACTCTCGACATCCCAGATAGCATAAATATAAAGGTAACAGATGCCTTTGATGTAAATTTAAATAGTGTTATTTCTCTCGAATACCAAGATGATTCACAAATTGAACCTAATTCATATGCAAAACACTTTTGGTTGGGCATTGACACTTTGACATCAAATAATGTTGGAATCTATTTAAAAACATCCGGTCCTCTTAGTGTTGAAGGCTATGATGATACAATAGACTTTCAAATGAGATGTTACTCATCTTCTTCAGGGATACTTACTGACCAAAGATTATTTGGAAAAGGTAATTATGATAAGATGTATTTATGTCAACAAATCAATGCTAATGGTGTTATAACAGAAGAAAGTTACAAGGGATGGTTTAGTGTTGTTGCTCCAAGAGATGATGTATTAAATAAAGAAAGTGGAGTATATCAAACAAACCTTATTGTAGAAATGAAGACAATAGAATAATAAATTTACTTATTGAAACTAAAGTTTAAAGCTGCTTTTTAAGGCAGCTTTTTCTTTAGATTAATGTCCAGAAGTGTCTTATGTTCATATCTTTAGCACTTCTTTCTCCATGTGTTCCAAGAATTTTATACATTCTATGGCAACCATGGTCAGGAGCAAAGGCTAAGGCTGTTTTATGGCCCTTCCATTGAGTCTTTATCTCTTCTCGAATAAGGCAATAAGTTTTAATGTTTTCTTTTAGGGCTTTGATTGAAGGCCTTCCTTCTGGAGAAA